>JAGKXC010000186.1 GCA_021151535.1 Sphingobacteriia bacterium
AGTATTGTAATCTGCTTGGTTGGTAAACCAAATACCACCAGGGGTTGTTGATGTGTTTTCAATGGTTAAGTTCTTCAACGTCATGTAATCCACACCATTCAAACGCAATACTGCGTTTACCAATGCTGAGTTTCCTTGAAGTTTTTTACTTCCACCATCGATGGTTAGTGTATTGGTAGCGCTTGAACCTGCGTTAGCATTCAATGTGATGGCTGTTGCAGTGTTCAATTCATCGGTTAATACGTTTACAGTTACAGGACCTGTGATTGCCGCAGCGTTAAATGCTGTAGCAAATGCCGTCCATGTCTGATAGTTGGTTCCGCTTGTTGCGGATGCACTATTAATGGTATACGTACCATTCAACTGTGCATTTGCTTCTCCCGAAGAAAAAGCCAACACTGTGAAGAGCCCAAGGCCCTTCACGGTGTTGATTATATATTTTTTCAAATTCATAATTCTTAATTTTGATTGATTGGTTTTAATTACTTGGTAACGATCAATTTCTCTGTTATACTCTCTTTGTTGTTGCTGATTCTCACTAAGTAAGTACCGGCAGCCATGTTGCTAAGATCAAAATACTCAGCACCGATACCACCTTGAAGGTTGCCTTCACGTACTACTTTGCTCATCATATCCATCACAACCACTTTTGCAGTTTCGTTGTTTTGGAAGCTATAGCTTACTTGGAATTTGCCTTCAGTTGGGTTAGGATGTACCATTACCTTCTTGTCTAAAGTCAATTCTTCGTTTGCCAAGAAACTGTTACTACAGTTTGGTGGGAACTGAACGAATACAGGACGTAAAACTACTTGACTCTTGTTTCCACTTGGATCAATTACTTGGTAGTTGATATGGTAGATTCCTGGTACATAGATGTTCACGTTGTGATCTAAAACTTTTACCAATGGCAACAATTCGTCGTTGCTATAGTAGTTGTCTTCAACACTTACTTCGCTGAATGCCCAGAATGGAGTTCCTACGCAAACATTCACTGCAGAAGTGATGATGCTTGGAGCTACACGGTCAACAACTTTGATGTAACGTACTTTGGTAGTTGCGTTTCCACTTTCGTCTGTAGCCTTGAATGATTCAGAATACAAACCAATGACGAACGGATTCACTTTACCTGTTTTCTCAACAGAAATCTTATTGGTTACATAGTAGTTGTCAAATACAGTTACAGATTGTGTGCTGTAAGGAGAGTTAACATCATGGATTACAGTATCAGGTGTATTCAAAGCAATCTCAGGAGCGATGTAATCATCTACACGGTAGTTGATAGTGAATCCATCTTCTACAGCCTTGTTGCCATGAGGGTCAACCGCATAGTAAGTTACAGGATAAGTAGCTCTTACCAATGTGTTAACCATGCCATTGTATCCAGGAATCTTATTAACAGAAATACTTCCGTTACAAGTGTCAAATCCGTTTACAGGGTCAACAAACAAAGTTCCAATTTGAATTTGAACTTCATCGTTGTTCTTGATTCTCTTACCATAAGAGAAGATACCAGGCTTCTTGGTGTCAACAACCTTCACTACACGTGAAGTATTGCTGCTGTTACCTTGTGCATCAGATACAGTATAAGTCAAAGTGTAGTTGCCTACAACAGAAGAATTTACAGTACCAGTGATAGCGATATCAGAACTCAAGTTACCATCCATATTATCATTTGCTACTGCACCTTGCTCTTGATAAACTTCGCACTGCTCAACTGAAACAGTGTCTTTACCCAACAATGTCAATACAGGAGCGGTTTTAAATCAGGTACTCTGAACTTCGCGTTAGCTTTTGTTCCTGTGATAGTTCCAGATGTCAAAATCATTTCGTTGTCGGTGAATACACCATCAATGTTATAGTCGATCCAAGCTTTGAAGTTGGCAGTGTTAGAATTTGTTCTACGTGTTAAAATAACATTGTAAGAACTACCATAGCTTAATGCTACGTTGAAGTTGTCTGTGTTATCAGTGTAAGAAGATTCACCTACAGGAGATGTGTTTTCCAATAAACTGGTTGAATCTTGCAATAATTCTACTTTTGAAATCGCTACGTCTGATGACAACATATCAGTTGTTGGCACGCAATATTTAACCGCAATTACATATTTGGTTTTGATTACTTTTTTCTCTGTAGCTGATCTTCCACCCGCATCATTCCATGCACGCAAGGTAAAGGTATAAGCACCTCCTGCGTTGAAGATGATTTGTGGGTTTCTGCTAGTAGACTTAGAAGTACCTGCATAAGAGAACGTAGCTGGGAAAATACTCCATTCAAAGTTTGAAGCATAATCAGTAGAAGTAGTAATGGTAATTGCTTCACCCACTTTAGGACGTTGGTTGCTAGCTACAAAGTCTAAAGTACCCGCTGAAGTTGGAGTGAACGCTTGGATAGTTTTACATGCGGTGTCTGTTCCGTTACATACATCGGCAATCAAACATACTTCGTAAATTCCATCTGTTTTAAAAGAGGTAGTAAACACAGGATCTTGGCTATAACCATCAGCACCATCTATCATCCAATTGTAGTTTACGATACCTTGAGCACCTGTAACTTTTTGGGTGAAATCAATATCAGTATAAACGCCAATTTTACTGTATGGCATATCAAAATCAGCAGTTGGATTCTTTACTGGCAACAATTCTGAGTCCCAGTTTGCTACAAATCCACTGTCGTTGTTAGCAGAGTTAGATTCAAATGTGATATACATTGATCCACTGAAAGCCTTAAATACAGATGACTTAAACATGCTTTGGTTTACACCTGTAATACCACCAGCTGGAGAGATTTCTTTACCGCTCTCGTCTGGTCCGTCATAAATATGCAAACGATCGCCACCATCGCCCAAACTCAATTTTAATTGAGCAAAGGTTAAACGGATTTCTTTTGCACCACATGGTAAAATCTTAAAGTAATCGATAGAAGTTTTACGGTTATTACCATAATTACCGTCTTTTCCACCGTTATCATACAATACACCACCTTGGTTTGTAGCCAAGTGGTTTGGACCTAGTGTGAATTCCCCTGGAGGAACTACTTCAATATATTTGCTCTTACAATTTTTTGTACTCTTTCCGATGTCATTTTCAGAAGTTAAGCATACTTGCCACCAACCTTCTTCATCGTAGGAGAAAATTGGATTCTGCGTATTAGAAGTATAAACAATTGCCCCTGATGGAGAAGTTACTTCCCAATCCCACATGTAAGCACCATTGGTACTCAAATCAAACAACTGAGTAGTATAGAAAACCTCTACCTGGTTGCTTTCTGCAATAAAGTCAGCAACAGGAGCTACCGTTGGCTTCTCGATTTTTACAGTCTTAACAATTGAATCTTTCATTCCGCAGAATTCTTGATTCAATTGAACGTTATAATAACCAATGTTTGCCCATGCCGCTTTACCCTTAGGACCTGAAGAAACAACAGGTGTAGCAGAAGTAAACTTCCAAGTTTGGGTGTAAGCGCT
>JAGKXC010000066.1 GCA_021151535.1 Sphingobacteriia bacterium
GTAAACATCCATTTTCAAATCTTCTAATTTGAATTGGTTGCCAGCGGTTGTAGGGTCGATATCGCCATAAAGAACCGTGTAATTTTTTCCGTAAACAACGTCGTTTGTTCTACTAACTTGGTTAGCAGAAAGCACATTGTCTACAAATCTGATTTGTCCGAATACTGAGGTAGCAGCCAGAAAAACCATGGTAAACAGTAAGTGTTTTTTCATATTTTTTGTTTTAGTTTAATTCGAAGATATAGAAACAAATTGAAATTCAGCAAGAATAATCCTTTAAGTAAATCAATTGTTGATAATTGTTATTTCAGTTTATTGAGATCTAAGACATAGGAAATGTAAGCCATTCTACCGATTCTTGGGCCGCCATACACTTGCATATTCATGTTATTGGTGATGTTCGATGCGCCAATTTTCAGAGAACCATGCCATTTGGGAATTTCCTTTGAACCCATTACGTCTAAGGTCCAATAGGTAGGAACATAGCCGCTAAACTGGGGCGAACCTTCGAAATTGTAGCCTTGAACCCATCGGAAATTGCAATTAAATGCTAGCCCGTCAATTTTTTTGTTACCCCAATTTTTATTCACAAATTTTAGGAATTTGGGTTGAAAACTGAGGGCAGTTCCGCCAACGTTGATATTAAATTTATGTTGTGGAGTATTAAAGGCAGGAATAATGGGATCGGTGGTATCTTTTTTCCTCAATTTGTTCCAAGAATAGTTTCCGCCCACGGTGTAATTTCTTCCAATGAAATAATTCAATCCCACAGAAGCACCCATGGTGGTAACGGTGGATGTAGCATTGGTGGCCACACGGTAAACCTGTCCTCCAGTAACTGTTGGAGGTACGGTTAAGATTACAGGATCGAATCCGATTTTGTAACCGATAAAGTCTTTGTAATAACTATAATACACCGAAGCATCCAAATTCAGTTTGTTCTTCAACACAAATGATTTGTAGCCAAATTCAATGCTTTTTACTTTTTCTGGTTTTACCGGAGCCACACTAAACCATTTCAATTTATTCAAATCGGGCAAAGTACCTTGGTAAACGTCCAAAACAGAAGGGATGGTAACCAAAGAATCGTAGCCTTTGATGTTTCCGAGCAATATCGCCCTACCCACATTGTAGTAGAGGTATTGATCTGCTAGTGTGGGATTGCGCACGCCGCTGGTTAAGGAAATACGGTAATAGTTGATTTTGTTGGGGGTGTACACGAACGATGCGGCTGGGGAGAAGATGTAATTGAAATTCACATTTTTATCTACCCTGGCGGTGATGTTGATTTTCAGTTTGTTTTTCATCGCACGTTTTTCCCATCCGGAGTACAAGCCACCTTCGTAGTTGGTGATTTTTCTGCCGTTGGTATCGCTGAAAATGGTACCGGCGCTATTAGGGCGATACAACCTTCCGCTACTTCCAATGGTTAATGTGTTGGTAGGATTGATGTTAAATCTGCGTTCTGCTTGGAAATGATACAAAGCGCTTTTGTCGTAGAATCCGCTGCCGCCTTCACCAAAGCTTTTCTTGGTGGTGATGGCGCGTTTCATGGAATCAAATCTCTCGGTTCCGGGTTCGTAGAAATCGTTTGTAGGCACGTTATGCGGGCGATTTTGGAAATCATGCCATTGGTTGGTGAGTTCTCTACAACGGGTATGGTATTGAGCTAAAAGATCAGGGTATTTGGATAAGACTTGGTTTACACGCTCATAATAACTCACTGCAGAATCCTTGTATTGGAATGGGAAACCTTGCGGAAATCCAGGTAGTTTTTTCACCTTGGGTGCAAATGAATCAAACCAGTATGCTTCGTAATCAATGCCGTATTTGTCATCGGGCTTTGCGTACTGCTGCATCAACATAGCGGTAAACACGGCATCATAGGTTTTACCGGCATCTTCGTGGGTGGAATACACGCGAATGAAGCCTTTTTTGTGTTTGTATTCGATGCGATTTTGGAGGAATTTGATGTCGTTGAGGCTGTAGCGGTTATCGCCCTGATACACGGTTGTTCCCATACCAAAATTGACTTGGTATTGAATTTCGGAATTGGAATTCTTTTTGGGTTTCCATCCGGCGGTAAAGCTTGATTTTAGGTTATAGGTATTGTAATCAACGATATCTTTTTCCCAATATCCGCGGCGGTAGTACATACCCAAACCGGGGTAGCGGATGATGCCGTTGTTGGAAGTGTTATCGAAGAATCCGAGGCGCAGAATTTCATCGCCATAGCGGTTTACCGCATCATAACCACCGGGATTGTTCACGCCCATTTTGGAATCGGTGGTAGCGTTTGCGTTATCGGCCACCCAATCGTAGGCGCGCATATAGTAGAAGTTGGCTTTGATGGCCACGGCTTCACGGTTGTTAATTTTGAAAACTTTGGCGTAGCGAGCGGCATTTTCGATGAGGTTTCTTTCGCCGAATTTGATTTTGTAAGAAAATCCGGGCGTTTTCCACATGTCTTTGGTAGTTAATGAGATAACACCGTTAAAAGCACCGGGACCGTAGAATGAAGAACTGGCACCTACCACAATTTCTTGGTTGGCGATATCCAATTCGGAGGCACCGAGGAAGTTGCCGAGTGAGAAGTTTAATCCGGGCGATTGGTTATCAACTCCATCGATAATTTGGAGGGTACGCACGGGGGAAGTGGAGTTAAATCCACGGGTATTTACGATACGAAATCCGAGGGAAGCGGCGGTGATATCCACGCCTTTGAGGTGACCCAAAGCTTCATAAAAATCAGACGCAGGGGTTTCTTTAATGCTTTGAGAACTCATCGATTCTACGGTAAGGGCAGATTCTTTGAGTTTTTCTTTTAATCTATTTTGCTTGATCACTACTGTTTCCATTTTATCGATGGAATCTGGTGGTGTTGCATCGTTTTGTGCAGATGCATTGCGGTGTAGGAGTAAAGAAATAATAATTAGCAGTGGTAACTTAAAACGCATAGGCGAATTGTAATAGTTTGGTTTGCAATATAAATAGAATTGATTGAACTAATGAATATCAAAAGTTAAAGTTTCCGTTTGGTAGTGAATTGTTACACAATAATCTGTGTCAATAATGGGTTGGGGATGCGGTGAAATTTGCGTAAACTTGCAGTCCTAATTATGGTAGGCAAAGACATATTGCTCGGAGCTTGGCGGTTGATGACAACGGCCCGTGCGATGGCAGCAATTTACGAAGAGAACAGACCCATTACCAAATATGTTCACAGTACATCTAAGGGTCATGAAGCAATACAAATAGCGGCTGGTTTGTTGTTAAAACCAGTTGATTATGCCTATCCGTATTACCGCGACGAGAGCATTTTGCTTTCGATGGGCATGCAGCCATACGAGTTGATGTTGCAGTTGTTGGCCAAGGCGGAGGATCCGTTTAGCGGCGGCAGAACGTATTATGCGCATCCTTCATTGCGCAGGGAGGGAATGCCAGTGATGCCGCATCAGAGTTCGGCTACGGGCATGCAAACGATTCCTGCAACGGGAGCGGCACATGGTTTAAAATATTTAGAATCTCAGGGCATGTTAACCGGTGCTGAAAAAGGCATTGTGTTGTGTTCTTTGGGCGATGGCAGTGTAACTGAGGGCGAAGTGGCTGAAGCTTTGCAGATGGCGGTTTTGCACAAGTTGCCGATTTTATATTTGATTCAGGATAACGATTGGGGCATTTCGGCCAGTGGCGATGAAATGCGTGCGATGGATGCTTTTGATTATGCGTTGGGCTTTAAGGGTTTGAAGCGTGTGCGAGTAAATGGTAGCGATTTTGTGCAGTGTTATTCTGAGATGGAAAATGCGTTAAACTATGTAAGAACGGAGCGTGCGCCGATGTTGATGCACGTAAAGGTTCCATTGTTGGGGCATCATACCAGTGGCGTGAGAAGTGAGTGGTACAGGGATGATTACGAGAAGCACATGCGATTGGATCCGTTGCCAAGGTTGCGCGAATTGTTGTTGACATTGGGCGAATCTGAAAAGGATTTGGATGCGATTGCTGGGGAGACAGAGGCGTTGGTGAAGGCAGATTTTGAGCGTGCGAAGGCGGCTCCGGATCCTGAATTTGGTACATTAAAAATGCATGTGGAGGCGGAGACGCCGATTGTGGAGGAGAAGGGCGAACGTTCACCTGCTGGGGCTGAAACGGTGATGATGGTGGATGCGGCGTTGCATGCGGTTGATGAGATATTAAAGAAGCATCCTGAGGCGTTGTTATACGGTCAGGACGTGGGATTGCGATTGGGGGGTGTATTTAGGGAGGCGGCTACTTTGGCTGAGAAATATGGCAAAGACCGTGTCTTTAACACGCCCATTCAGGAGGCATATATTGTGGGATCCACGGCGGGTATGAGTGCGGTAGGCTGTAAGCCCATTGTTGAGATACAGTTTGCAGATTATATATGGCCAGGTGTAAATCAGTTGGTTACAGAATTGAGCAAGAGTACATATTTAAGTATGGGCAAATTCCCGGTTGCGTCGGTGATACGGGTACCAACGGGTGCATATGGCGGCGGAGGACCTTATCACAGCGGCACGGTTGAGAGTTCATTGTTGCCGATTAAGGGGATAAAGATTGCGTATCCGAGTAACGCGGCCGACATGAAGGGTTTGATGAAATCGGCATATTACGATCCCAATCCGGTGGTAATGTTTGAGCATAAGGGGTTGTATTGGAGCAAGGTACCGGGCACGGACATGGCTAAAACGCCCGAGCCAGATGAGGATTATGTTGTGCCATTTGGTAAGGCGAGGGTGGCCTTAGAGGCGTTGGCTACGAGCGTAGATAGAGGAGAATCTGTTGGCGTGGTAACTTATGGAATGGGAGTTTATTGGGCGATGAATGCTGCCAAAAATTTCCCGGGCCAAGTAGAAGTGTTGGATTTGAGAACATTGGCGCCATACGATGAAGAAGCCATTGTTTCATTAACCAAGAAGCACGGGAAAGTTTTGATTCTTACAGAGGAAACCTTGCGCAATAGTTTTGCGGAGGCATTAGCGGGAAGAATTACCCAAGCTTGTTTCCAATATTTGGATTCGCCCATCAAAACCATGGGAAGCGAGGATGTTCCAGCAGTTCCGTTGAACGCAGGAATGGAATCAGTAATGCTCCCAAATGCGGAAAAGGTATCGGTTGCCTTGGAAGCACTACTGAGCGAATAATCATTTTGCTGAAATTGTTTTATGGGTTTTATTATGCCCGTTTCAGCGTATGCTATTTTTTTATGGTTAAATCACAGATTTTACACTGTATTTCTTTCCGTTGGCACTAAATGAATCGCCAGTTTTCTTGTCTTTTAGCCATTGAGCCAAAGGCGAAATTTCTGAGATTACCTGCCATTTTTTGCCATTGAATTCAACAGCACCCAAGGCAATTGAGATATATACAGAAAGTGGTTTGCCATCTACTTCCAACTCCACGGTGCAACCATCTTCGATGGAAGATTGTGGATCATGGGTAGCTTTGTAAAGCGCATGATATTGGTGTTTAAGGTGTTCTAACTGTTTATCAAGTCTGTCTTGTTCAATCTGTAATTGAGCGCGATTGGTTTCGTACTTATCGCCCGCAGAACTCTTCGTTTCCTCCTCTAGTGCAACATAAATATCGTCCATGGTTGATTCCATGTCGTGAATTTGTTTTTCTAAAATGTTTAAGCAATGGTGTTTTAAGCTGATTTTTTCTGTAGCTGGCATAAAAATATTTTTAATATGAATGAATAATTTGTCTGTCTTATGGGTGTCGAAGGTAGTTAAACTTTGATAGAAGAAATATGACATTCATCAAGAAACTGCAGTACTTTTGTAGAAAATTAAGGAACGAAATATGGCCCAAAATTCAAACAAGGAATTCCAGTTAAACACTATTGAAGAAGCCATTGCTGAGATCCAGGCGGGAAGGGTTGTGATTGTGGTAGATGATGAAAATCGCGAAAACGAGGGTGATTTTCTTACAGCTGCGCGCAACATGACGCCGGAGTTGGTGAATTTTATGGCCAAGGAAGGACGGGGTTTGATATGTGTGCCATTAACGGAAGATCGTTGTCGCGAATTGGGTATTGAGATGATGGTGAACAACAATACTGCAACGCATGCAACGGCATTTACGGTATCGGTGGATTTGTTGGGATATGGTTGTACAACGGGTATTAGTGCCAGTGATCGCAGCAAAACCATACAAGCCATTATCAATCCGCAAACCAAGGCGGAGGAATTGGGTAAACCCGGTCATATTTTTCCATTGGTAGCCAAAAGCGGTGGTGTTTTGCGCAGGGCAGGCCATACGGAAGCGGCGGTAGATTTGGCGGTGATGGCGGGTTTTGAGCCTGTGGGATGTATTGTAGAAATTTTGAAGGAAGACGGCGAAATGGCTCGCTTGCCGCAGCTGATGGAAATCGCCCAGAAACATAATTTGAAGATCATTTCAATTGAAGATTTGATCAAATACCGATTGGAGCATGAATCATTGATTCAACGTGAAATTTCGGTGCAAATGCCTACGGCGCATGGCGATTTTGATTTGGTTGCATTCAAGCAAAAGGATACCGCTCAAGAGCATTTGGCGTTGGTGAAAGGGAGTTGGACGGAGGATGAGCCGGTGTTGGTGAGGGTTCATAGCAGTTGCATGACGGGCGATATTTTTGGCAGTTGCAGATGCGATTGCGGCGAACAATTACAGAAGGCGATGGAGACAATTGAGAAAGAGGGAAAAGGCGTGATTGTTTATATGAATCAAGAAGGCAGGGGCATTGGATTGTTGAACAAATTGAAGGCTTATAAGTTGCAAGAGCAGGGCTTGGATACGGTGGAAGCGAACTTGCAATTGGGATTCCAGATGGATGAACGCGATTACGGTGTAGGAGCGCAAATTATCCGCGATTTGGGTGTGAGAAAAATTCGTTTGATGAGCAATAATCCCAAAAAGCGTACGGGATTGATAGGCTATGGATTGGAGATTGTTGACAATGTAGCGTTGCAAGTGCAGCCCAATCCGCATAATGCCAAGTATTTGGATACGAAGCGCACAAAAATGGGTCATACATTATCAGAAAACCCTTAATAGTACGGTAGAAATTATTCACCAATTCATTTTATTGCAAGCACAACCATGTATAAAGAAGTGATTCCATCTGAGCTGCCAATTCCGCAATTACACCAGTATTTGTTGGGCAGCATTTCTCCTCGTCCTATTTGTTTTGCGAGCACAATGGACGCGCAAGGCAGGGCGAATTTGGCGCCATTTAGTTTTTTCAATGTGGTGAGTGCCAACCCGCCGATAGTGGTTTTTGCGCCAAACAATTCGGGAAGGGATGGAACGCCGAAGCAAACGTACTTGAACGCCAAGGAAACCGGAGAGGTTGTGATTAACGTGGTTTCGGAAGATATAGTTCAGCAGATGAATGTGGCTGCAGCGCCATGGGAACATGGTGTTAGTGAGTTTGAAAAAGCGGGATTTACATCACTTGCGAGTGATTTGGTTAAGCCATTCAGGGTGGCTGAATCGCCCGTTCAAATGGAATGTAAGGTAATTGATATTAAGGAATTTGGCGATGGCGGCGGCTCGGGCAAATTGATCATGGCCCAAGTGGTGAAGTTGCATATTAAGGAAGAGATTTTGGATGCCGATGGCAAGATTGACCCTTTCAAAATCAAGTTGGTTGGAAGAATGGGTGGCGCTTGGTATTGCAGAACGGGTGAGGACAACATGTTTCAGTTATCGCAGCCGATGGCCGTAACCATTGGTTATGAATCGTTACCGAATTCGGTGAAGCACAGCGATGTGTTATCGGCCAATGATTTGGGTGCGTTGGCATGTTTATTGGCGATGCCAACAGCCGAGGAAGTTGCTGTTATTCAGCAGCAAACGGTGGTTGATTTTTCGGATAGACAGGCAGTTGAAATGCTTGCTAAGCAATGGATTGCAGAAGGCAAAGCACAAGATGCACTTTGCCTATTGAGTGGTTTTTAAGGAGGAATTAAGAGAGTAATCTCTTTACGGTTTCGGAAATCAATTTCCCATCGGCCTGTGCGCCTAAGGCTTTCATCGCCAATGGCATAACTTTTCCTAAAGATGCCATTCCGGAAGCGCCTGTTTCTTCAATAATGGCTTTTACTTTGGCTTCGATTTCTGCTTCGCTCATTTGAGCGGGAAGAAATTCTTCGATCACTGTTAGCTCACTTTGTTCAACATCGGCAAGGTCTTGGCGGCCCTGTTGCAAATAAATTTCCAAGCTATCTTTTCTTTGTTTGGCTAATTTTTGCAAAGATTTTATACAAAGTTCATCGGTGATTTCGCCCGCTCCTTCTGCGGTTTGAAGGAGTAAAAACGCGCTTTTCATGCCTCTTAAGGCTCTCAAACGATCCTGATTTTTGGCTTTCATTGCTTCAATGATGCCACTGTTTACCTTTTCAATCAAAGACATAGTGCAAAGATATTAACTTTGCAGTGAAATTATGAGCAACAATAGACCCGTAAGAGTGCGATTTGCACCAAGTCCTACAGGCCCCCTTCACATTGGAGGTGTGCGTACAGCGTTGTATAACTACCTATTGGCTAAACAGCAGGGTGGCACCATGATTCTTAGGATTGAAGATACCGACCAGAATCGTTTCGTACCTGGTGCGGAGGAATATATCAAGCAGAGTTTGAAATGGGTGGGCATTGAGATTGATGAAGGACCGGAGCAGGGCGGGCCTCACGCACCCTATCGCCAGAGTGAAAGAAAACCGATGTATGCGCAATATGCATTTGATTTGGTAGAGAAGGGATTGGCGTATTATGCCTTTGATACGGAGGAAGATTTGGAGCAGATGCGCAAGCGTTTGGAGGCGAGCAAAATGCAGCCGGCGTACGATGCTGTGAGCAGAATGAGCATGAAAAACTCCTTAACCTTGCCAGCCGATGAGGTGAAGGCGAAGCTAGAGAATGGCGATCCTTACGTAATCCGAATCAAGTTGCCGAGAAAGGAGGAAGTGAGATTCCATGATATTATTCGTGGTTGGGTGGTAGTAAACACATCTACGATGGATGATAAGGTATTATTAAAGGGCGATGGAATGCCTACTTATCACTTAGCGAACGTGGTTGACGATTATTTGATGCAGATTACCCATGTAATTCGCGGTGAGGAATGGTTGCCGAGTGCGCCATTGCACGTGATGTTGTACCGTTATTTGGGTTGGGAAGAGGTGATGCCACAATTTGCGCATTTGCCTTTGTTGTTAAAACCAGAGGGTAATGGCAAGTTGAGTAAAAGGGATGGTGATCGTTTGGGATTCCCGGTTTTTGCTTTGGAATGGAAAGATCCGAGCACGGGTGAAATCAGCAGTGGTTATAGAGAGAGTGGTTATTTCCCGGAAGCGGTAACGAATATGTTGGCGTTATTGGGTTGGCATCCAAGTGGTAATCAGGAGATGTTTAGCATGCAGGAGTTGATAGAACAATTTAGTTTGGAACGTGTAAGCAAGGCTGGGGCAAAATTTGATTTAAACAAGGCATTTTGGTTTAACCAACAGTACTTGATGCAAAAATCGCCAGCGGAAGTTTATGATATGATTCAACCTTTGGTTGAAGCCAAGGGATGGGATACTTGCAGAGAATATGTGGAGCAGGTGGTGGTTTTGATGAGGGAAAAAGTGCGTTTTGCAAAAGAAATTGTGGAGCAGGGTACATATTTCTTTGAGACACCTGAAAAGTATGATGATGAGGTGATTAAGAAGAAGTGGAAAGAGGAAACCAACGCGCATTTATTGGCCATTGCAAAGGGTTTTGCTGGCTTGGCTGAAAACGCGCAAGCTGCTGAATATGAGCAAGTTTTCAAGGATTATTGTGAGAATGCTGGAGTAAAATCGGGAGAATTGTTGCAACCTTTGAGATTGGCTGTGAGTGGCGAAGGTGTGGGTGCACCCATTTGGGAAATGATGAGTTTAATTGGTAGAGATTTCATTGTACCGCGCATTGAATTGGCCACAACAAAAATTTCATTTCCAAAAGCATAAACAAATCTTTAAATTCGCCAATTAACTTTTCGTTGTAAAAATTTTGATAATGAAGGATTTTAAAAGAATAAACGTAATTATGGGTTGGGTGATGTTTGTGATCGCTCTTGTGGTTTACACATTAACCCTAGAACCCAGTGTGAGCTTGTGGGATTGCGGAGAATTTGCAAGTGCTGCATACAGACTTCAAGTGGTTCACCCTCCCGGGGCACCTCTGTTTTTGATGGTAGGTAGATTGTTTTCATTATTTGCCCCAGATCCTACTTCAATTGGATTTTGGATCAACATGTTGAGTGCTGTTTCCAGTGCTGGATGTGTAATGTTTACTTTCTGGATTACCACGTATTTCGCAGAAAGAATGGTAGATGAAAACAACAGCAACAAAACACTTTTGGTTATGGGTGCTGGTGCGGTTGCCGCTTTAACCAATACATTTATTGATAGTTTTTGGTTCAGCGCCGTTGAATCTGAAGTATATGCGATGAGTTCATTCTTCACTGCTATTTCTTTCTGGGCCATTTTGAAATGGTGGAAAGGTGCAGACGAAGCAGGTGCGGATCGTTGGTTGGTATTCATAGGATTCTTGATTGGATTGGCGTTGGGTACACACATGTTGAATTTGTTGGTTATTCCAGCAGTTTGCTTGGCTTACTATTTCCGTAAATACAGCATTACCCGCAAAGGTGTAATTTTTGCTTTGGGAGCTTCTGCTATTGCCCTAGGATTTGTGATGAAAGTAATTTATCCTGGTATTCCTTGGTTGTTGGCTAGAATGGATCGTTTGTTCGTAAATGATTTTGGAATGGGCTTCTATTCTGGAACTTATTTCGCACGCGTGAGCAGTATGGCGATAGACCTTTGGCTTATGGTCCTTACTTTAACGCTCCTGAAACAGGTTCGCAAACCAAAGGTAAGCGTTACTTTAAGGGTAAAGATAAATATGAAGATGGTGGTGAGAATTTTGAATACACCTATCCTGAAGAATACATGACTTTGTTCCCTCGTATGGGTAAGAGCAATAAGCCTAACGATGATAGAGGTTTCAGGGAATTTGGCGGAATGACGGATGTTCAGAACCGTATTGATGAGTTGCAGAATATGGCTCAGCAAAAGAAATTATCGCCAGAAGAACAGGAGGAATTACAGTATTTGAAGTATGAGAAACCCAGTTTCAGCAATAACCTTAGCTATTTCTTGAACTACCAAATTCGCTATATGTACTTGCGATATTTCATGTGGAATTTCGTGGGTAGATTTAACGATCAGCAGGCCA
>JAGKXC010000187.1 GCA_021151535.1 Sphingobacteriia bacterium
GAATGTTCTAATAGCATTTGTATCACCATCACTCCAACGATATTTAAGAGGCCTTGTGATATAGTTATATTGCTTTGCAGAAACTGTAACTTTCCCTCCCACACATAATGAATCAACTTGCTTCAACATATGCTTAGGACCATCGCATGGCACCATACACAATTCAGTCCGTCGCATATTTAAACTGTAAACATTTATCCCTGTCATTGCAGGGAACTTATCTCCATTTGTTAAATTATCATTACAAATTGATCCTGAATAACTAAATTTCTTACTATTTATAACAGAAATTGTATTAAAATAACAGCCCAAAGAAGAACAAGGGCTTGCAAAAACCAGAGTAATATTTTGCGAAGAATTATTACTGTACCCGGCATAAACAGTTGCACCATTTGATAGTAATCCAACATCATCTTGTGATGCAGGTAAAGTCTGGAAAGATTCAGTTGAAGAAAGAGGATTATTATACCCCCATTGACCTAATAGTTGGCCAGTTGTATCTAGATTTAAAACCACGCGCTTCGCAACTCCACCAGAAATTCCAGAACTACCTCCTGTTACCCAAAGTTTTCCATTTTCAAAAAAAATAGAATGTGCATAGTCTGAACCATTCGTGCCATAAGTATATTGCCAAATCGCATTATAATTTGATGGATCTAACTGCATGACAACGATGTCATTCGTTCCGTTATTATTCGTATTTGTAGTTCCTAATAGATATATAGATCCAGTATTTGAAAATGTAGCATCGGAATATTGAATATTGCCACCCGCATACTTTCCTAACCAAACCTTAGAATAACTGCCATCTTTATTAGCAAACAATACAATTGCCCGTTGGCCGCTTCCGGAGCCAGACCATCCAGTAACAATAAAATCACCATAGGTCATTGCCGCTCCTTTTGTTGGAACAAGCCTTAACGCATTGGTCCCTATTAAACTACTTCCTTCTTTTAATGTAATATTCTTGTAGAATTTAGTATTCCCATTAGAATCTAATTTACCAAATAACAATTCTGCATTCGGTGATCCCAATCTCTGAAGACCTGTTCCAACTCCATAAATATCATTGTTTATGGGGTCTATGTAGATATCACGAAATTGATCATTACTCAATGAAGTATGTGAAAATGACGATGTTGTTCTCGACCATTGTAAATTACCTTGATTATCAAAATAATGCACACTATTCAATGCCGATGTCAAGGAAGGCACATAAGACTGAGCAGAAACAACAACACCTCCAGAATTTGTAGCTGCAGCGGCAACAGGGTAACCGCCTTCATTCCCATTATCACCAAAATGCTTAAACAACAACATTTTACCAGTATCATTAAACTTCGCTATATACAATTGGTCTCCGTAAGAAGCAGTAGAAGTTGCAAGACCTACGACCCAAAATCCACCTTTAAATGTACAAACTGATTGATAGGTTGTAGAATTTAACGCACGTGAACTACCTGAAACTATTTCAGTAAACTGTAAAACTTTTACATCTGATTTAATATTACAAAAGTTTTGAGCATGCGTCAAATTGCAATTAAAACCAACTACACAAATGAATAAAACAAACTTTAAAATAGAAGGCATAATACTATTCTAACACAGTAATATCTCCTGAAATTTGGAATACCCCGGCGTCACTGCGATCAAATATTCCGTAAACCATATAGATATAGACACCTGGAATTACCGGCTCTCCCATATACATCGCATCCCATGCTTGCGTTAATGGTACCCGATCTAAAATCACCTGGCCCCAGCGATTATAGACCGACCAATAACCCGTTTTAAATCTACAATTTGAAATTGGTTTGATCTCTTTGTTAATTTGATCTTTGTTAAAAGGCGTAAAGGCATTTGCCATATAAATGGCACATGGCAAA
>JAGKXC010000067.1 GCA_021151535.1 Sphingobacteriia bacterium
GTATATTTGCAATAACCTATAAAATTATGAGAAAGAAAGTTCAATTCACAGGTGCACTAGAAGAAATCTCAGCAGTAATTAAATCTATGGGGCATCCAGCTAGATTAACCATTCTGAAATTCTTACAAACCAATGGTCCAAGTACTTGTCAGCAATTGGTAGACCATCTTCCCTATTCTCAAAGTACAGTTTCTGGTCATTTGCAAAAACTTAAAGAAGGGGGATTGGTTCAAATGAAAAATCAAAAAACATCAAGTATTTACAGCCTCGATTTGAAAGTTCTTGAAAAAACGCATATCAACTTGGGCGATCTTTTTGGTTTGGTAGTTGAAAAAGCAGACAAGAAGCAATTGTCATTATTTTAAAACTCCTCACCGATTTTAATCGGCTTGAATTCCATATCCGGCTGAATTTTCACTGATTTTGTTCAAACAAATGTAAATTTGTAGTGTTAATTACCTATGTCGAATATTAAGTCTGCCCTCAACTGGCGATATGCAACAAAACGATATGATTCCAATCATAAACTTGATGAAGCCGTTTTGGATGAAATATTAGAAAGCATTAGACTAGCACCTACTTCTTTGGGACTACAACCGTTTAAAGCTTATATTATTACTGATTCCGAAATAAAATCACAGCTAACTCCCGCTTGTTATAATCAACCCCAAATTAATGAGTCTAATGTTGTGATTGTATTCGCTGCAATAACTGAATTAAATGATAGCTACATAGATAAGCATATTCATAGGATTGCCAATACCCGAGAAATTCCTGTTGAATCATTAGAGGGTTTCCAGAAAAGTATCTCAAACTTTACAAACAACAAAAACCAGGATCAAATAAAAGAATGGGCGGCAAAACAAACTTATATTGCCTTAGGAATCGCTTTATTAGCAGCAGCTCAACATCAGGTAGATTCTACTCCAATGGAAGGATTTAATGCCTTAGAAGTAGATAGAATTTTGCAACTTGAAAGTCAAAAGCTACATTCCACAGTAATTCTAACTTTAGGTAAAAGAAACGAAGAAGCCGATTTTTTAGCAAAAGCAAAGAAAGTAAGAAAGAATCCTGAGGAAATGTTTATTTATCTGTAAATAACGATAAAAAAGATTTTCAGAACTGTTGAGTAATAAACCCTGTTAATAGTTTCGGTTCTACCCAAGTACTCTTAGGTGGCATTGTTAATTTTTGATCAGCCACATCCATTACTTGTTGAAAGTTATTAGGTGGAAGTACAAAAACACATGATGCATCACCTTTCTGAACCATCTGTTTCATGTTTATTAATGATGTATCTCCACGCATAAATGCAATTCTGTTATCAGTTTTCGAATCTACCATATCAAAACCAGCAGCAAAAACGTGTTTCTCCAAAATGGAAACTTCCAATTGTTCTACTGCATTTCCATTTGCTTTGAATTTCTTCAAATTCAATTTATAATCAGCATCAGGAGTAATCAATAAAGATTCATATGGTAATAATTCACAAAAATCCAGGTTGCTAGCATTACAATTTTCAAAATCAATAGATAGATTCTCAAGAAATAAATTCCAATTTTCTACAACAACATTTTTGATGATTCGATGAAATGACTTGATCATTAAATCATCTTTGTGCATGATCAAAGACATAAATCCCTTGGAAAAATCCCACTGATGACTATGTAGATATCGCGAAATAGCAGCTACCCGATGATGTCCATCGGCAATATACAATGAACCTAGTTTATTCAATTCTTCCGATAAATCCGCAATTTGGTTCTCATCAAAAATTCCTCTCAATTCATGTACAAAACCATACTTATCTGTTACTGAAAGAATACATTCATTTTGGGTGAAATATTCTTCTAATAATACCATTAATTGCGGAGTGAAATCTTGGGCTAATAAAACAGGTTCAGCAACCGAATTCAATGCTTCCACATGCTGCGCAAGACGCTTTTCTTTACCCTCAAGTGTATTTTCGTGCTTTTTAATCGCCCCAGTGAAATACGAATCTGCAGAAACCGCACTAATAAAACCTTTTAATAAACGTTTTGATTCAGGCTGATACTGGGAATAAACATACATTCCAGAAGGCAATGAAAGTAAGGCATCTTGATGCACAAGTTCCATTAAATTTTTCAAACTTGCGTCATAGAAAGCATCCGTTCCCTGCTCTACTTCTGGATTTACATATTGCGGCTTTACTACACGTATATAAGAATGAGGATTAGACACTGCCAACTTTTCCAATTCTGGCTGCGGTAATTTTCCGGAGCCATAAGTTGGCACCAATAATTCAAAACCTTTATTAGGAATTAATACCCTTAATGGCAGTGTTTTAAACGACATTCTATTGAAAAAATGATAAAATCTTTTCTGCTAATTCAATTCCAACACGCTCTTGGGCCTCTGCTGTACTTGCTCCAATGTGTGGGCTTAAAGAAACATTATATAAGCTTGTAACTACATCGTTGGTTGGAGGCTCATTTTCAAAAACATCAACACCAGCAGCCAACAAATGGCCGGATAGAATTGCTTCAGCCAAAGCTTCTTCATTAACAACTCCACCGCGGGCACAGTTTATCAAAACTGATCCTTTTTTCATCTTGGCGATTTCTTGCTTACTTATAACTTCACTGCTTCCTGGTGTGTGAACTGAAATAAAATCAGAAGTAGACAAAATCTCATCCAATCCTTTTCCTTTCAAAGTAATTTTGAAATTATGCGCTTGATAAGGTTTAGCCAAAGAAACTACTACATCAAACTCTCGTTGTTTGTAATCGTACAGTAGCACTTCCATTCCTAATCCAATGGCCATCTTTGCCACCTCTTGACCAATTCTCCCGAAACCAACGATGCCAATTTTTTTACCTGTTAATTCAAAGCCTTCGGAATAGATTTTTTTCAATTCTTTAAAATCTTGAATCCCTCTGCTTGGCATTTCTCTGTTAGCTTGATGCAAGAATCTAGCAACGGAGAACATATGCGCAAATACCAATTCCGCAACGGACCTCGATGATGCATTTGGCGTATTTACTACTGGAATATTGGCTAAACCAGCAGCTTTTATATCAATATTATCTAAACCAACACCTGCTCTTGCAATTAGCTTCAAATTACTTTTTTCAATAATTTCCGCAGTTACTTTGGTTGCACTTCGTACAATTAACACTTCATAATCTGCGATTTTATCTGCCAATTCCGATTGGGCGATTTTATCCGTAATCACTTCAAAACCAGCTGCCTCCAACAAAGATTTACCTGCTGCGTCGATACCATCGTTTGCTAAAACTCTCTTAGTCATTGAATTGATTCATTGTGTCAACTAATGCCTGAACACTCTCAATTGGCAATGCATTATACAAAGATGCACGGTAACCGCCAACACTTCTATGTCCCTTCAAACCACTCAACTTTGCCGCTTTACATGCTGCATCAAATTTTTCAGCCAAATGTTCGTATTCTTTTTCAAAAACAAATGTTACATTCATTTTTGAACGATCCTCAACTGCAGTAGTTCCTTTGAAATATGGACTTGCATCTATTGCATTATATAACAAATCTGCTTTTGCTCCATTTCTAACAGCCATTGCTTCTACTCCACCCAATTCTTTCACCCACTCCAAATTATACTTACTCACTAAAATTGGGAATACTGGAGGCGTATTATACATTGAATCATTATCCGCATGGATCTTATATTTCATCATTGTTGGAATATGGCGATTGGCTAATTTCTCATGCATATCCTTTCTAATGATAACCAAAGTAACACCAGCCGGACCCATATTCTTTTGAGCTCCTGCATAAATCATTGCGAAATCATTCACATTCACAGGACGAGAAAAGATATCTGAACTCATATCACAAATCAATGGGATATCACATTTAGGAAATTCCTGAATTTGGGTACCATAAATCGTGTTGTTTGATGTGCAATGGAAATAATCTGCATCGGCAGGAATAGCATAATCCTTTGGAATGAATTGATAATTAGCATCCTTACTACTTGCTACAACGGCTACATCGCCATAACCTTTGGCTTCAACGATGGCTCTATTTGCCCAAGTACCAGTATCGGTATAGGCCGCTTTGGTTTTCAAAAAGTTCAAAGGAATCTGGAAAAACTGTGTGCTTGCGCCGCCTTGTAAAAACAAAACGTCATAGGCATCAGAAACATTAAGCAAATCTCTAACGAGCTGCTCTGTTTCGGCCATTACTTTTTCGAACTCTTTTCCACGATGGGAAACCTCTAAAATACTTAAGCCAGTACCAGCAAAATCCTTAATATCTTGGATACTTTTTTCGAATGCACTTTGGGCCAAAATTGATGGACCCGCCGAGAAATTATGAACCTTTGACATATTGTCTCTTTACAGTTACAATTTTAAGTGTATAATTGCGGCAAAACAAGTAATGAAGCTGTTAATTCGTCACATCATTTTGTTAATAATTTTCGTTTGCCCAATAAACTATTCTTGGGCTCAATATGATGGGCTTGACTCGTCCCATACCGTGGTTCGAAAAACTAAGTCGGCTGAAGACCCTTATCGAGAGAAATCCAAAAGTTATGTTGTAACGCGAGGATTAGAATCCATGTTTAATCTATCCAATGCAAGCACACTAATTGAAGCAGCGCCGTATTACGGACTATGGTTTAAAAATTTGTTAACTGTTGCTGGTGGGATTCATGGTTCTGCCGGACTTTCATCCTTTACCGGAGCAACATCAAGTATAGGGGTACAAACATTTGCTAGAATCAACATTAACAATTTCTTTTTACAAACGGAATATCGATATTCTAATATGAGTAGTAGTATTGTAACTTCCGATAGACAGTGGATTGGAAGTCCTATTGTATTAATTGGTTTGAGTTATGACTCCGATTTTAGTGCTTGGGGTTCGTTTGGCCTAATTACCAACTATAAAATGGCAGAGCGATCGCCTTTTGGGGCATTTGTGTTCCGATTTGGATTTACATTTTGATTAACAAAAAAGGCTCCGGAAAGGAGCCTTTTGATATATTCTTTTTTTGAACAATTAACCAATTAAGAAAGTTAATGTTTCCAATCCAAATACACCTACACCAACAAGTACTAACGCACAAATACTTAATACTATTGTTAATACAGTTCCTATTTTAAAATCATTTGAATTTTCTGAATCATCGGCAATTGCTCCTTTGATAAATTTAAAGTAATAACCGATAGATATTGCAGAACCCAATAAACCTACCAATACCAAAACTGGGCTTGTATACCATGCAGATGAGAATAAATAAAATTTACCTGCAAATCCTGCAGTAATAGGAATACCTGCAATGGAAAGCACAAAAATCACCATAATAATCATCAACAATGGATTTTTCTTAGACAATCCATTTAATACTGAAAAATTCAAATCTTCCGAACCATTTTTATTTAGAACATGCGCTAAACTCAACAATCCTATTGAACTAAATGCATAAGAAATCATATAAACAACCAGAATGTAATATTGCTGTAGTTTTTCACCAGGCAATAATAAGAACATCATCAAATAACCAGCGTGAGCAATAGATGAATAAGCCATCATTCGTTTGATATTGTTTTGTTTTAAAGCAGCCAAATTACCCCACAAAATTGTGATCATTGACAAAGCAATAAACCAAGTTTCCCATGATTTTCTGATACCTTCAAAGTTTGACAACAACTTAGCAAATGCATAAAAAGCTGCTACTTTAACAATTGTAGACATAAATGCCATCACTCTATTTGGACTACCTTCATAAACATCAGGAGACCAAAAGTGGAAAGGGGCAGCAGAAATTTTAAACAAAAGACCTACACTCATTAAAACCAAACCAGCATTTAATAATGCAGGGACGGGCATACCTTCTAAGGCATGATGAAAACTAGCTTTAATTCCCATTGAAGCTAATTCCATACTTCCTGTTGCACCGTATGTAAATGCAACACCCAAAAGGAAAACTGCAGTTGAAAAAGCTCCCATAAGGAAATATTTTAATGCAGCTTCATTTGATGCCAACCTTTCTTTATCACTTCCGGCTAAAACGAATAAAGGAATCGACAATACTTCTAAACCTAAGAACAACATTACCATATGTTGATATGCAATCATCATAATTGCACCACATAAGGAAAGTAAAATTAAACCTACTCTATCTGTACCAACTATTTCTGTTTCAGCAAACACTAATAGTACAATGGCTGTAATCAAGGAAAGCAAAGCAACCATCATGTTTTCTGCGTATCCAAAATAGATCATATTAGAAGGTGCCCAACTTTCCAATTCCGCAGTTTTAATCCATCCTTTTGCCGCAGCTACAGACAAAGCTGAAGTTACGATTAATATAAATCCAGAAAGTTTATTAAAGCCGACTTCCTTTTTGTTTAATCCAAGGAATAGTACCATTACGGCAGTAATAAATATGATATATAATGAAATCATGCTAATGCTCCTTTCAATTCAATTGATGAAAACACTTGTTCCAAATCCTCATTCACAAAATCTAAAATAAATTGAGGGAAAAATCCAATTGCTATTACCATTGCGATCACAATAAATAGAGCTAATGATTGATGTATGGCCAAATTCCCAATTTCAACTTTTCCTTCACCAAACAAACTAAATTGCAACATTCTAAGCATGTATGCGGCACACAAAATGATTGTTAATCCGCTCAAAACCGCTAATACCGGCTTTACTTCAAATACGCTTTTCAACAATAAAAATTCACCAGGGAAACCATTTGTAAAAGGAACAGCAGCAGCACCCAATGCGATAATTACAAAAGAAATAGTAAATAATCGATTGGTTTTAGCCAACCCGCCCAGTTGATCTAAATTACGTGTGCCCAATTTAGATTCAATAATTTCAACCATTAGAAATAACCCAACAGCGTTTACACCGTGAACAAACATTTGCAATGATGCACCAGAGAATCCTGTTTTGTTTCCGGAAATAATACCTGCTGTAATTAATGCAACGTGCGACAATGAGCTGAATGCAATCATTCGTTTCATATCATTTTGACGTAATGCAATAATTGCCCCATAAATAATTCCGGCAACGGCAAATGCCATAATCCAAGGGCGATAAAAATCTAATGACTCTGGGAATAAAGGCATAAACCATCTCATCAACCCATACAAACCCATTTTCAACATAATTCCAGACAATAACATAGATCCAGCAGATGGCGATTCTGTGTAGGTATCAGCCTGCCAAGAATGGAATGGAATAATTGGAATTTTTACCAAAAATGCAATAAGGAATCCTCCTCCTATCAAAATGGCTTCATTTAAACTATATGTTGCATTTAACATATCTTGATAAGCGAATGATAGATTGGTTTTATTGAGTACAATGTACATCAAAGATGCAAGCATTGCCAAACTACCTACAAAAGTGTAGATAAAAAATCTTAAAGTAATTTTGAAAGCATCTTTGTGCTTCATCGATAAAGTAATGAAATAAATGGGTATCAATGCTAATTCCCAGAAGATATAAAACATCAATCCATCTTTTGCCATGAAAACACCATTTAAAGCACCTTGCATTAATAAAGCCAATGCCGTGATCTTGGTTTTGTTCTCATCATTTCTAACTCCAGCTAATAGAATAACAGGAACTAAAATATTAGTTAGAAACAACATTAAACCGGTGAATCCATCATAACCCAAGGTAAACCTAAAATTAACAGACAACCAAGTAGTATCCCAAATAGTTGTCCAACCTGGATTGGTATGAGAATTCACTAATGAAATTAAAAATATCAAAGGAATTGCCGATAATGCAAAAGCAACCCACTGGTTCAGTTTTTTACCAAAAATGGCAAAAAGAGCTGCTGAAATAACTGGTAATAAAATTAATTCCACAATTAAAACAAATTAAAAGCCAACAATATTGAAACAGCCACAGCCATGTAGATTAAGTAAAATTCAACATTTCCGTTCTGTATTTTTGATAATAAACCTGATGCATTTTGAGAAATTTTACCGAATCCATCCACAAAGCCTTTTAGAATAAATCCATCAATCCACTTATCAACAAAATCGCCCATCTTTTCTATTGGTTTAACAAAAATTGCATCGTAAATTTCATCAACATAGAATTTATTGGACAAAACCTTTCCTAAACCCTCTTGTTGATCATCTGATTCAGGTACAGATTTCTTTGTTAAATACTTAGTTCGCGTATACAAAAATGCAATTAAGAAAACTGCCACAGCGGCACCCATCAAAATCCATTCTATTGTAGCATTTAATTCAACTTCTTTTTCAGGGAAAGAATAAATTGGCGCTAAATAATGTGCCAAAGCACCAGAGATTGAATGGCCAGCAATAAAATGAGGCAAATTCAATAATCCTCCAAAAACAGACAATACAGCCAAAATCATCAATGGCAATGTCATTGTAATTGGACTTTCATGAACTTTTTCGAAAGCATGATGATGATTTCTGTATTCGCCATGGAATGTCAAAAAGAACATTCTAAACATATATATACCTGTAATCATCGCAGAAAACAAAGAGAGTCCCCAAACAATTTTATTATGTTCGAATGCGTGAATTAATATTTCATCCTTAGAGAAGAATCCACTTAATAATGGGAATCCACTAATTGCCAAAGTTCCAATTAAAAAGGTAAAATAAGTAATGGGCATTTTAGATTTCAAACCACCCATTTGACGAATATCTTGTTCGTGATGCATTCCATGAATAACACTACCTGAACCTAAGAATAACAATGCTTTAAAGAATGCATGGGTAGTTAAATGGAACATTGCAGCAGTATAAGCGCCACAACCTAAGGCTACAAACATCAACCCTAACTGACTTACGGTACTGTATGCCAATACCTTTTTAATATCATTTTGTTTTAAACCAATGAATGCGGCGAATAAGGAAGTTGCTAATCCCACCCACATGATTACTTCTCTGGCGATTTCAGCTTGGTCGAATATTACTTGTGATCTAACTACCAAGTATATACCGGCGGTTACCATTGTAGCTGCGTGAATTAATGCAGATACAGGTGTTGGTCCTGCCATTGCATCAGGAAGCCAAGTATATAAAGGAATTTGTGCACTTTTACCCATTGCACCTACAAACAATAATAATCCAATTGAATTGAGGGTAAATGCAGAAACCTGACCTAATCCGATTTGAGCAAAAACTTCTTTATAATCAAATGAGTGGAAATTTTGGTAGATCAAGAACAAGCCAAGCAACAATCCCAAATCACCAATACGGTTCATTACGAATGCTTTTCTAGCTGCTTTACCAAAATTTACATTCTTATACCAGAATCCAATTAATAAGTAAGAACATAATCCAACACCTTCCCATCCAAAGAACAACATGATGAAATTTGAACCCAAAACCAATACTAACATATTGAAAACAAAGAGATTCAGGTAAGCGAAGAATTTATAATAACCTTCATCATCATGCATATAACCCATTGAATACAAATGAATCAATGTGCCAATACCTGTAATGATCAAAGCCATCATGCCTGACAATTTATCGAATGTAAAAGCAAACTTGATATGTAACCCACCTACTTGAAGGAAAGTATATAAATCTGTAGCAATAGAACCTTCAGTTAAACTACTCAATTGATTAAAGCACATAAATGCCAAAATAAACGAGCCTAGTACGGTTCCTGTACCAATGATACCAACAATAGATTTCGGTAAAAACTTACCTAGTAATCCATTGATTAAGAAGCCAATAAATGGCAGAAAAATCAATATTGTAACCATTATTACCCTTTTAATTTATCAAGAAAACTAACATCGGTTTTTCTGGTGTTACGATAAACCATCACCAAAATTGCCAAACCTACTGCAGCTTCAGCCGCGGCAACCACCATGATAAAAAATACGAAAATCTGTCCGTCTGCATCGCCCATATACGTTGATAAAGCTGTAAACAACAAATTCACTGCATTAAGCATCAATTCAATGCACATCAATAAAATGATAGCATTCCTTCTAAACAAAACACCAAAAAGACCAATACTAAATATAACGGTACTTAAATAGATGTAATGACTAATATCAATGGACTGAAACATTATGATATAATTTCGTTTTTAGATGATGAATGATCTCTTTTACCCAATAAAACTGCTCCTACCATTGCTGCAAGAAACAAAATCCCAGATAACTCAAATGGCACTAAAAACCGGGTAAATAATACTTGGCCCAAAGATTTTACTAATCCCAAACCTTCAACTGGATTTTTGGCAACATTTTCTCCTGCGATTTGAAATGATGCAGTTAATACCAACAATAATAAGCCTGCTGAAACTGCAGCCGCAATACCCCAAAGGTTCGATTTTATTGGTTCTGCTTCTTTATTCAAATTTAACAACATCAATACGAATAAAAACAATACCATAATTGCTCCCGCATAAACGATTAGGTTCACGATGGCCAAAAATTGAGCATTGAGCAATACGTAATGCGCAGAAATACTAAAAAAAGTTAAAATCAGTGCTAAAACACTATAAATTGGGTTTTTACTCGTTACTACGTATAAAGCACCTAAAATGGTGATAAACGATAAAACCAAAAACGGAATAGGCAAATTACTAAACATTTTCTTGATAGCTCCAAACTTGTCTTTTACTTACATCAACACGTTGATCAACTTTTTC
>JAGKXC010000068.1 GCA_021151535.1 Sphingobacteriia bacterium
GGTGCTAAAACTTATACATGGTCTCCAGCAACTGGTTTGAATACAACCACCGGCGATACTGTTTATGCTTTACCAACGGCCAATTCTTTCTATACCATCTTAGGTACTGATTCTATTGGATGTACAGGACAAGCATTTGCACAAGTGCAGGTTCAAACAGGTCCAAACGTTACAGTAGCTGTAATAGATACAATGTTATGTCAGGGTGATTCTACTCAAATGACAGCCACTGCAACTGGCGGTGGACCAGGTGGTGTGTTTACATACGCTTGGTCAAATGGTACAACAACCAGAACAGCTTCGGGTATTGCTTACGGCGCAACTAATAATTATAGTGTAACTGTTAAAAATCAAGCAGGTTGTGAAACTACCAAATCTGTAAATATTACCGGTGTGTTGAAGCCGAAAGCGGCAATGAGTTACTCTGTAGTTAGTGGTAGAACGGTTAAATTCACTTTCTCTGGTAGCAATGCTGCCAACGTTTATTGGAACTACAGTGATGGTAACGAGAGTTTCCAACAGAGTCCTACTTATACTTTTAGTGCAGATGGTACTTTTAAAGTAATGTGTGTTGCTAACAATCCTCCATGTGGTGCTGATACTGCTTACTTTGATGTGAAAGTTTCTGCATCTTCAAACGGTGTAGTGAATAATGCGTTGAATTATTTGGTGGTAATGCCAAACCCGGCGGTAGATGCAGCTTGGATTAAGTTCAACGGTTTTGAGAAGGCAATTCAAGTAAACGTAATTGATGCAACGGGTAAAGTTGTTTTGAATCAGTCTTACAGCCAAGTGAATGGAAATCAAGGCGTTCAATTGCCTATTAGTCAATTTACTTCTGGATTATATCAGATTCAAATCAAATCTGAAAAGGGAATGTCATATTCTGCTTTACAGGTTGTGAAATAAGCTCCAATTACAGAGTCAATTAACTGATTTTGATAACACAAAAGGGTCGATGAAAATCGGCCCTTTTTTTATGCTTGTTTTTTGCTGGTAAATTTCTAATCAGTTGTAACATGGTATTTTTGGGCGATGCGGTATAGGTTTTCACCGGATTTAACGGTATGGATAATGGGTCGCCCAGCATTCGATTTTGCATTAGGCGTGTTTTTCGGCCTAACCGTTGAACCCTGATTTACAGGTTTCCTTGGGTTGATTTTGGAAGCACTGTCTTTGCTAATAATATTTTCTTGATTGCTGAGAATTTGATTGGCCGCGGTATCGCTATTTCCAACTACATTCACATCCAAGGCGGTATCAATCAAGGTAGAAATAGGTTGCTTAAGAATTTCGTCAAGTGATTGATGGATATTGGTTTGTAAATCTTTTAGGTAATCAAATTCTTGCTGGGTAATTGTTGATTTTCCTTTTGATCTTGCGCGGATATGCATTGATAAATATTCCCCCAACCGCCCATCGCCCGATTTAAATCAAAAAGGGCAACTTCTTTTTCATTGGAGATATTTTCTAGCGCCATCAAAATATCTTTCTGCATGGGAGGAATTCGGCCAGAAGAACGTGTATCGGGGGGAGTTGTTAGTAAAATACCTGTATTGGGGAGAACCAAACGAATACTATCTATGAATTTTTTAACCAAATTTTGATAATCTTCTATGGATAGTTTTCCATTGTAAGCTTCGTTGGTTCCGAAAGAGAAAATGATGAGGTCGGGTTGGATGTACTCCAGTTGGTTGCAGGCTTGTTTTACACGGTTGATGAAATGTGGGAACTGAGCGCCTACCACTCCGTAATGATGGTACTCGATTCCTTTATCTGCGCTAAGTAATTGGTAACCAAAGAAATCTGCGTGGGTTTGGCTGCTGTTTGTTTTGTTAAATGCAATGTGTAATTGCTCCAAATGTGCAAATTCTCTAGCGGAGATTGAACCAGCAATTGGGCTAGGTTGTTGTATTTCTGCGCTGGCAATTTCTGCTAAATTGTATTCGGAAATACCCCAGGAGTTGCCAGGCTCCATACTGCCTTTATATTGTTTGGATTGCACGATACTTTTTGATAATCCGCCAGCGCTATTCGTTGTAATAAAGCATTGGAAAGAAGTGGTATCGATGCTGTGCATTACTCGGATGGCCGAATAAGGATAATGGGTAAATTTTTCATTGAATGCGATGTGAATCTCTGCTTGGGTATTGTATGTTGTAATGCCGTAACCTGTTAAACCCAAGTTTCTTTCCAAGTTGGGGGTTAGGGTTTTGTATGGAATCCAAGTGCCTTCTTTGGTGGCAGAAGTACCGCGGGGTCCGAAGCTCCCAGCCAAGCCGTAGGGGAACAGAAACCCTTGTCCTCCGTTGCCAAAAAGTGATTGAAGCGCAACCCTTGTTTCACCGGTCATTTTATCGCCCTGAACATGAGAATCACCGATATGAACGATGGTGAATTTTTTTCCGGGTTCTAGTTTTTTTAATGGGGCGATTAATGATTCAGCATTTTGGGTGTAGGGGAGGGCCGACCATCTTTCTTCTGTGTTTGCATCTGGTTTACTTTGTGCTTTCAGGGCAAAGGTGTGAACGGAAAAGAAAAAGATTAAAAAAAGACGTAGCATTTGCTTAAACCAATAAATAGATGGAGGGAAGCAATATGAGTAAATTGTTGGAGTCAAAGTATGATAACGTTTGAAACGTATTAAAATTGGAAGTAGATAAATGGCTGTACAACATCATCTCTGAATTGTACAATGATTTGAAGTGCAATCATCATCCATATGATCCACGTCCAGGTAGGTAGTTTTTGCAAAAATGCGATGCCTTGAAGTTTTAGTTTTACTGGGAAGAAAGCAATGAAAGCCGCCACCAACAGCATGATGATTATTTCGGGTCTTGCGAACCAGAATCCCTGAAAGTCAACCCATTGTATGGTTGTAAATATTTTCTGAATACTTTGGAATGCGAATTGGAAACTTGAGGCTCGGAAGAAGATCCAACAAAGGGCTACGAAGTTGAAGGTAAGGAAGGTATTGAACCATTTTTGTGGTGATTTTAACCAGCTAGGGGTTTCTGATTTTCGGGTGTACAATACGATCCAAGCCTTATGGAAAGCCAACGCCAAGCCGTGGGCAAATCCCCAAAATACAAATCGCCAGGAAGCGCCATGCCAAAATCCACCCACCAACATGGTGATCATCAAAAACAGGTAGGTGTTGAATTCGCCTTTTCTGTTTCCGCCGAGGGGAATATAGACGTAATCGCGGAGCCAGCTGCTGAGCGACATGTGCCATTTTCTCCAAAAAATAGTGATATTTTGGGAGGTATAGGGATTGTCGAAATTTTCTTTCAAGCGATAACCTAGCATTAATGCGATACCGAGTGCGATATCGGAATAACCGGAGAAATCGAAATAGATTTGGAAGGTATAAGCGTACATGGCGATGAGGTTTTCCCCACCGGAGTATGCGCTAGGAGCTAAATGAACGATATCGGAGTATTTTGCGAGGTAATCTGCGATAAATAGTTTTTTCACCAAGCCCATGATAATGCGGGTGATGCTCTCTTTGAACAAGGCTTTGTTGATGGCTTGGGGTGAAAATATTTGGGGTAGAAAATCCTTGGCTCTAACGATTGGACCGGCAACGAGGTGCGGGAAGAACGTCATGTAGAAGGAATAATCAATAAAATTGCGGGTGGCAGGAATTTCTTTTCTGTACACATCCATCACATAAGATATGGATTGGAAGGTATAGAATGAGATTCCGATGGGAAGGAACAAGTCTTTGGGACTGAACTGTGTATGTAGCCAGAAGTTGCAATTTTCAATAATAAAATTGGCGTACTTGAAATAAAGCAGAAAACTGAGACTATAACTCAGGGCAAAGAACATGTAGAGTTTCTTTTTTCTGCCTTCGGATCTCTCTATGGCTAGTGCAAACAGGTAATCACTAAGGATCATTAGGGCGAACAAGGCTAGGAATGGCCCTGAACTTTTGTAATAGAAAAAGAGTGAAAAGAGGATGATATAAACTTTTCTCAGTGATTCTTTGGTAAATGCAATGGAATAACCAATAAGGAAAACTCCGAAAGCACAAAGGAAACTGAACTCGGTAAAAAACCAAGGTTTTTCAAGGCTGTAAGTGAATGCTTCTTTCCAAAATTGGGCAGAAAACAAATCTTGAATCGCAGATTGAAACCAATTAATATCCACGGTATTTGGCAGCGTTAATGGTGATAATATTGGCACGCAAAGGGCGGGCGCGTTTGGTAGGAGGATTCATTGGAATGCGCCATTTTGCAGAGTGTGTTATCCAAGTTGCAAGGCTATCCATCCAAATGCGATATCCTTTATTATTAGGATGACGGCCATCTTCAGCTCTGGGTAATTCCAAAGTTTTTGTAGGGTAAAAAGTACCTGGATCAGCTGCTTTTGCGAATACATCATTGATCCCATTGTCTTCAGCCCAATTGGCCGGACCAATCCAAGTGTATGGAATACCTTCTAGTTTTTTCGCCAACAATTTTGCGGCACTTGAACGTGCTTTTAAATCACGGGCAAAAAGTTCATTCAACCCCATCACAATAAAGATATATGTAGGCTTATATTTTCTAATTATTTGGCTAATTGTATCGGCTTTTGCAAAGTTGAAAACCGTTGCGGAATACCATTCCACACAAGCAATAAATTTATGTCCGTTTGCCAGGCAATAATCATTCAAAGGATAGCGTAAACCACCGGCTTCCGAATCGCCAATTAACAAAATTCTGTGTTTGGTAGAATCAGTAAAAATGGGCATGTGAAATGGAACGAGGCTAGACTGAAAAGCGAAGCCGCCAGCAATTATATTTTTGGCTCTTTGTGAATCATTGAGGGCGATATGTTGGGTATCCTGGGTAAGGAAAGTTTCCACCGGTTTGTTGCCTGCCAGATCCGTATTGGTGCTGTCATTGATTATTTCTTCTAAAGATTCGGAAGGAAGTTTTTTTAATTCAAATTGGGCGATAGAGAATTGAAAGGGGGATAGAGCGTACAAAAAGATTAACAACGCAGGCACAGCAATTACTAGCCCAGCCCAAAGAATTAACCAACGCGAAGATCCTTCGATGTTTCCCAATGAATGATCGTTAGTTTGAACAACATTAGGAGGAGTTTTATGGGATGTATTTGAGGGATTTTGTTCCACAGAATTAATTGTCAAAATTAAGGTTATTTCTCATTCAATCTTATCGCCTTGAAATAAAATTCAATGGGTAAAAATTGTTAACTTGCAACCTTTATCTGTGATAGAATTATGAAACAAAAATTACAAAAATTCTTAGTCGTAATAATAGTTGTTTTTGCTGGAGTAATGACCGCTTCGGCTCAATCTGCACGTGATGTTGCTGTAGAGTTGAAATCGAATTGGAAGTCAGGTTCTGGATTGGAATTGTCGTGGACGCCGAATTCTAATGCTTTACAGTACTATGTGTATCGCAGAAATGGTAAAAATTGGGATTTATTGGATTCTTTAGGTGGAACTACATATTCCTATTTGGTATCCTCGGCAACCTATGGCAAAGCTGATGAATATCGGGTTGCGGTAAAACATAAGTTGTATACCGGATTTTACGGAAATGGATACATGTTGAGTGGTTACAATATTCCTGTAAGTGAATTGGGAACGGTGTTGGTGATTATTGATTCAAATTATGTGGTTCCACTTGCTAATGAAATTCAAGAATATTTGGGATGGTTGAAACGCGAAGGCTGGAAAGTTAAAACCAAAACCGTATTGCGCACTGAAACTGTAACCAATATCAAACAATGGATTAAATCGGAATATTTGGCAGATTCAACAGGCGTGAAAACTGCCTTGTTGTTGGGAAGAATTCCTGTGCCTTACAGCGGAAATTTTAGACCTGATGGACATACGGAACACACTGGTGCATGGCCTGCTGATTTATATTTTGGTGCATTTTATACCAATTGGACCGATAATGTTGTGAACAATACTTCGGCGGCTCGTACTGAAAATCGCAATGTTCCAAACGATGGTAAATTTGATATCAGCAGAATGAATACGGCTTCAACACCGGCTTCCTCTATCCAATTTGTTCAGTTGCCGGTTGGTCGTGTGGATTTCTCCAATATGGGAAGTTTTGGCAGCGACACGATGCTGATGAAGCGATATTTGAGAAAGAATTTAAATTTCCGTTCGGGGAAATTCAAAGCGTCAAATAGGGCTTTGATTGATGATAATTTCGGTTATTTTGGATCCGAGGCGTTTGCCTCAGGTGGTTTTAGGATGTTTAGTCCTTGTGTGGGAGATTCCATTTATGACAGCCGCGATTATAGAACTTATATGAAGGGTGGGTCATATTTGTTAAGTTATGGTTGCGGTGCTGGAACATATACAAGTGCAGCTGGCGTAGCCAGTTCTTCAGATTTTGTATCGGATAGTTTGTTAAATCCTTTTACATTAACATTCGGAAGTTATTACGGCGATTGGGATAATTCAGATAATTTCTTGCGTGCACCACTGGCTTCTAAAGGTTGGGGATTGGCAAGTGTTTGGAGTGGCAGACCTTATTGGGTGATGCATGAGGCGGCTTTAGGAAAGCCTTTGTATCGCGCCGTTTATTCTAGTCAAAATTCTTATAATATGTATAATGCTGCGAGTAATTTTTCAGGAGTGCATGTGGCATTAATGGGCGATCCAACCTTGAAATATTACTATGTGCCGGTTTCTGAAAAATTCGCTGCAACATCAAGTTGCGATGGTAAGTTGAGCATTGATTTGAGTTGGGAGTCATTGAATGTGGATTCATTGATTATTTGGGAGAAAACGGCAGCTGGATGGCAAAAGATCACTACTGTGGCTGGATCAGAAACTAGCTATACGGTTCCATCGCCCGGAATTGGAAAACATACTTTTGCTATTCAAGCTTTGAAGTTAATGCAATCTGCATCTGGTACTTGGTGGGATTTGGGTGCGAAAACGGAATCAAGTACTTTTTTGAATGTTTTGCCTGTTGCTGATTTAAATAGAAAGAGTGTTGATGCTTGTTTGCGCAATGTTTATCGCATTGATGATGTGGGAAGCGGTTCAGTGAAATGGCAATGGTCTGGCGTTAATGGCACGGCAGATTCCTTCACTTCGATGTTCAAATTTGGATCCGATGTTGTGGGTGATTATCATTTCAAATTAAAAGTGTATTCTGATTCAGGATGTACGGCAACGGATTCTGTGATATTCCATGTTAAACCATTGCCATTGCCCAAAATTAGCAGTGTTGTTGACGCTTGTGAAGGCGGTGATGTTACAGTTGAAGTAACGAATGTTAACAGCAAAGCCAATAAAAATTGGTACAAAGATTATGTGTTAACTGGCGATACTGGAAAAGGAATAACTTGGGTGAAACCCACGGCTGGTGTGCATCATATCAATGTAGTTGTTATGGATGAATTTGGTTGTATGGGTTATGATACCGTGAATTATGTGATTTATCCAGTACCTACAAAACCAGTTTTTACAGTTGAAAAGTCGGCAAGATTCCGCGGAGATACCATTACCCTTAAAGCCAAGGCAAAGTTGGGCAATATTGAATGGAAAAGTATTCCTTCAAGTGGTGTGATAGAGCAAAATGATTCGATCATTACAGTGGTTATTCCAACCGGATCTGGTTTGTACAACTTGGTGATTGCGGCGAGTGCAAAAACAGCCTATTGCGAATCTGATACTGCCGCTTGGGTGAAAGATTTCATTACAAATGGTGTTAAAAACATTCAGTTGGCAGGAGGAATTTTGAAAAATCTTGGAAATCAAGGGTATCAATTATCCGTACCAACTGGTATGTTGGGTTCACAATCAGCTCAATTGCGTGTGTTTGATGTAAACGGAAGGGAAATTTTGCATATCGTTCACAGAGAGGAATCCCTTGTTAATGCAGGGTATACCACTTGGAATATTGAAACTTCTGGTTTGAGTTCAGGTGTTTATCAATTACAGTTGGTTGTAAAAGGAAGTCATCAGTCTTATTCTCAGCCCTTACTAGTGAAGTAAGGTTTGATAGCTACATATTAAGCGAGAAACCCGTTTTACTCCAACGGTCGTACTTGCGTTTATCAAATCGATATAATCTGGCCGGTCTATGAGCATTATGCCGTGTAAAAGTATCGGTATCGATTAATAAACCTGTTGCCAATAGTTTTTTACGGAAATTTCTTACATCAAAATTGGTTTGTAAAACCGCTTCATATAGGTGCTGAATCTCGGTTAAGGTAAAAGCGTTGGGAAGGAGTTCGAAACCGATGGGTTGACGGCGAACTTGGCTTCTAAAATTCTCACTTACCGTTTCAACAATCAAATTATGGTCGAAAGGCAAATCAGGGATATCTTGGAGCGACCACCATCTGGCTTCTTCAGCCCAGTTTCCTTCGTTTACCTTGTATTTGTCGATTCTGATAAGTGAATAATAAGCAACGGTAAATACGCGACCCAATGGATGTCGGTGTACTTCACCAAAGGTGAGTACTTGTTTCATATACACGTTGTTAAGGCCGGTTAGTTCATTTAAAACGCGAACAGCGGCAACGTTAAGATCTTCATCTGGATCTACCAAATCTCCGGGTAGTGCCCACTGTCCTTGGTATGGCTCAACACCACGTCTAACGAGCAAGATTTTAAGATCGCCCTCATCAAAACCAAAGATAACACAGTCTACGGATACGCCGCATTTTAGGTAATGCGAGCGCATTTCTTCGGTACTTTGGCTGAGGGTTCTAGGACCTGTTTGGGTTGACATATTACCGTTAATGGGGTATTAAGGGTTGAGGCGAATATACTTATGAATTCCGTAACTGCTGCTATTGCCGATCCAAACATCGAACATTCCGGGCTCGATGATGGATTTTCCAGACTCAAGAAAATAAGAAAGAGATTTCACAGGAATACCGATAAGGATCTCTTTGGTTTCTCCAGCTTTGAGTGTAACCTTTTGAAATTGTTTTAGTTCCTTCACCGGGCGGGTATAGCTTGCCACTTGTTGGTGGGTATACAATTGCACAATTTCTGCTGCATCCATGTTAGACGGGTTATGCAATTTTACCATAAAGTAAATGGAATCTGTGCGAAGTGTTGCGGTTACGGTATCCTTTTCTCCACCGTGTTTCATTAGCTCGTATTCGGCAGCGGTGAGGGTGGTTTTTGCTGGAATAACATTGAAGGGTTTGGCCTCAACTATTTGCGTGTTGGAATAGTTTAATCCGTGGCCAAATGGGAATAAGGGAGAGTTGGCTACATCCAAATATTTGGAAGTGTATTTTTGTTTATCGTCGAATGGGCGACCCGTATTTTTTGAGCTATAATAAATGGGTACTTGCCCTACTGAGCGCGGGAATGTCATTGTGAGTTTTCCGCTTGGGTTGTGTTTTCCGAAAAGGACATCGGTGATGGCGTTTCCGGCTTCGGTACCTGGGAACCATGTAATAAGGATTGAGTTTACGAGTTCAGCTTCTTCTGAAAGGTCTAGGGGTCTGCCGTTCATTACCATAAGAACAATGGGTTTACCGGTGGCTGCTATGGCGCGGATGAGTGCTTTTTGGTTTGCGGGAAGTTGGATATTGCTTCTGGAAGCGGCTTCACCACTCATTCCAAATGTTTCGCCAACATAAATCACGCAAACTTCTGATTGAAGTGCCAATTGCACGGCTCCTTTGATATAGTTGATGGTTTGATCGCTTTCGTAGTTGATCATTCCGCCATGTTCATTGAGTTTTTTGATCAATAAGGTATCGGTTAGGAAGTTACAGCCCAATGCGTATTGGGATGGGGTAGCGAGATTTTGTTTGGTTAACGCGTCCCAAAGGGTTACAGCTTGTTTGTAATCGCCGGCGCCGCTCCAGTTGCCAATTAAGTTGCGTTGGTCTTTGATTCCTGGGCCTATCCAAGCGATTTTTTGTGTGGGTTTTAGGGGAAGTAAGCCAGGAGCATTTGTGCTTTGGCTACTGGGTTTTACAACGTTTGCGTTTTCTGGGTTGTTTTGCAGGAGTACAAATGACTCCATGGCGGCTTGTTTGGCAGCGGCGCGGTTTTCAGGTGTTAAATGCCACTTAGCCGGCGCATTCATGTCAATTCCTCTATAAGGATCTGTAAACAATCCCAATTTGTATTTGGTACTTAAAATTCGGTAACAGGCTAAGTCAACTTCTGCTACGGGCACTGTGCCATCGGCAACCATTTTGGGTAATTGTGTTAAATACAATTCGCTCACCATATCCATATCAGAACCAGCGTTTAAAGAGCGTTTTGCAACCATCGCCCCATCGCCCATTCCGTGCTGCATCAATTCTGCGATTGCGGTATAATCGGTAACTACCATGCCATTGAATTTCCATTTTTCGCGCAAAAGGGTTGTTAGGATTTCGCGGTTGCAAGTAGCTGGAACTCCGTTAATATCATTAAAGGAGCTCATTACTGTTCCTACACCTGCGTCGATTGTAGCTTTATAAGGTGGCAAATATTCATTGTACATGCGGTAACCGCTCATATCAACCGAGTTGTAATCTCTACCGGCTTCGGGTGCACCATACAATGCAAAGTGCTTTACACAGGCCAAGATGTTTTGGTTGTTGCGCAAAGTAGATCCTTGGTAACCTTTAATCATGGCTTTGCCAATTTCTGATCCCAACATGGGATCTTCGCCCGCACCTTCACTCACCCTTCCCCAACGTGGGTCTCTGGCGATATCCACCATGGGTGAAAAGGTCCATTGCAATCCGTCTGCTGTAGCTTCCAAAGCGGCAACATGTGCAGATTTTTGAATCAAATCCATGTTCCAAGTACTGGCTAATGCCAAAGGAATCGGGAATACTGTTCGGTGTCCGTGAATGACGTCAAAACCAAAAATCAATGGAATTTTCAAGCGTGTTTCCTGGACGGCCATATCTTGAAGTTTCTTTACTGCAATAGGAGTGAAAGTATTAAAAACACCTCCCACAAGTCCTTTGCGGATTTTGGATTCCACATCTTGGCTCAAAACCGGACCGGTAACATCGAAACCAACGGTAGGTAAATTCAGCTGACCGATTTTTTCCTCTAAGGTCATTTGTTTCATTAATTGGGAAACAAATGCATGGCAACCTACGGTATCATTTACATAGGATGCATAATTAGCGGGAACTTTTTTTTCTGTGGTTGCTTCTGCTTTTGGCTTTTTCTTTCCAGCGGGTTGTTCTTGATTGGTTTTGAAATTAATTGATTTATCGGGCGATGCTGATAAAGCGGCCATATTCCCCAAGCCTACAAGTACCAAAGCAGTACAGTTAATTCGGTTTAATAATGAAATCTTCATGGTATGGAACACGTTGAATTAATAAAATTAATTTTTGATATAGGGCGATTGAAATCCGAGTTTGTTAAGTCCTTGTTGAATTTCTGGAATCTTCATGAAAACATCCCAAATCATGCCGCTGCGGAAGTTTTCAATCATCACAACAATCGGACCTTGATCTATGGCCAAGTAACTGTCGGCCACCCAATTTTTATCCGGACAGAAGGCATCCTTGAAACCATAAGGGCCCCAAATTGGGTTCACGGGTGGCATAAAATCATAGGGGCTTTTATCGGTGCCATTGGCATTGGTTTGGCCACCGGATTGTTGTGATTGCACTGGTTTTGCTCGCAGCGGCATGGGCATAATTGTTTGCATTTCAGGGATTGAGAAGAATGTTCTCAATGCCGTCATGCTTTCCGCCGGCGTGTATGGCATGGAACTCAAAGCTGCGGTAGGTGTGATTACACCCAAATCTTCTGTTGGTGAATGCGCCTATAATGTGCAAAGAATAAGGGACCACCGTATTCAAACCCCAAGGGCAGTTTAATCCCTTCATAGGTTTTGCCATTTTTAAAATGATCGCCAGCTGTCCATCCTTTGTGGTAAACACTGGGTTTTATACTGTTTTTTGGATGACTAGCGGCCAATACATAGGCAATTAAACATTCGTTCCAGCCGCGAATTTTGTGGTTCATGCTCCAACCGTGGTTTGGACTCCAATAGAAAATGGAATCGTTTTTCCCGTTTCGCCGTTCAACCAATGCGGGAAAATTCCATGATAATGGTCGGCTCGCGATAAGAATTTCACTGTTTTTAACATTCTTGACACTACAGCATCGCGGTCTAGCCAGCCACGGCTTATACCTACACACAGTGCCATAAAACCCATTCCAGAACCGCCGGTAGTAACCACTTCATTGCCATAGTCGTATGCTACATTGCTTCGTTCTCGCGCCAATCCGCTTGTTGGGTGTGCGAAATCCCAGAAGTATTTAATAGTTTGCTGTTGAACGGAATCCAATAAGATATTGTCTTCAGTGGAAAGGTTAATTTTATTGGGTATTTCAATGCTTGGCGATGCCTTAGAGGCGGTTGCAACTGGCGCATTAACATTTGATTTGGGTTCTCCTTTTGGGAGGGTATTTGATGTTTTCGCAATTGCACTGCAAGAAACAGCCACCGCAATTAACAGTATATGAAACTTGAAAAAGGAATACTTATTTTTTCTAGGGCGATGCATGGTAAACTAACTTAAATACGTAAATGGTTTATAGGTAAGGAGCGGAAAATCCGAGCAATTTCATACCGGTTTTAATTTCCGGATCGGATGTTACCAAATTCCACAATAATTGACTGCGATAATTTTCGATCATTACTACAATCGGGCCTTGGTCGATGGCGAGAAATGACGTGGCAAACCAACCCTGGCTGATGGTAAAAGCGTCTGTAAAACCGTATTGTTTCCAAATTCTATCGCCCAATTTATAATAGAAAAACCTGGCTGCATTCATGGATTCTTCTGGGGTATAGGGCATAGAACTAAGCGCTGCTGTTGGCGTTATTACCCCTAAATCATTGTTAGGAGAATGCGCGGAATA
>JAGKXC010000069.1 GCA_021151535.1 Sphingobacteriia bacterium
GTTGGTGATTGTTCACCCGCAAGCCGTACCAAGTTTCACCATCAACAACGATTCACAATGTTTGAAGGCCAATGTGTTTAACTACTCAAGTACTTCAACCGTAAAAGGTTCGGGCAGCGCCAGCAACTTCAATTACTTCACTTGGAACCTAGGCGATGGTTCAACCAATCAAAAAGGTTCAACGCAAACCACCGCTTCGCGCAGCTATACAACAGATGGCAGTTACACAGTAACCCTTGCCACAGAAACCAATTACGGCTGTAAAGACACCACCTCTGCGTTGGTGATTGTCCACCCGCAAGCCGTACCAAGTTTCACCATCAACAACGATTCACAGTGTTTGAAGGCCAACGTATTTAATTATACAAATACGTCATCAATAGCCTACACTTCAATTACAAAAACAAAATTCGATTTTGGTGATAATGTTACTTATGCTACAAGTGGTAAATCAAATGCATCTCATTATTACACCGTATATGGGAAATATTCCGTAAAGTTATTTATAGAAACCCAATATGGTTGTAAGGATACAAGTATAACGCATAAAGTCGTAGTGCATCCGCAAACATCGCCCGGGTTTACCATTAATAACGACTCACAATGTAATAAAGGAAATGAGTTTGTTTTCACCAATACTAGTACAGTGGTGACTGGTAATGTTGCCAAAACAACATACAATTACGGAGACAATGTAACTGCTTTTGGTTCAGGCCTTTACAGTGGAAAGCATAAATATACAGTTGCTGGAACTTATACAGTACAACAATTTACAGTAACGAATTTTAACTGTAAGGATACTTTTACAACTAAGGTCGTTGTTCATCCGCAGCCAAAACCCATAATCGCAGCTCAAAAATGGGAAATTTGTTATGGCACGGATACTTTCAGATTGTCGCAAAACGGTGTAGGAAATGCGGGTTCTCAATTTAAGTGGATTATTCCTCAACGTACAGCAGTTCAAGCATCCAACGCTAGTTTCACTTTTTCAAAACCAGGAGAATATATAGTTAAATTGATCGAAACTACGCCATTTGGTTGTGTCGATACGGTACAAAGTGCTTTGCAATATTGGGCTAATCCATCTGCAAGATTTGTTGTAACCAAGGTAGATACTTGCTTATCTGGAAACCTATTTAAATTCAAGCAAGATACCGTTTCAACGTATGCCATTAGTCAGTATCGTTGGAAATATAGCGATGGATCTGCTTCTGTTGTAGCATCGCCCCAAAAACAATTTGCAAGTACTGGAACATTTACTATAGAGTTAAATGTGAAGGATACCCACCAATGTGTGGCAACATTCAGTCAAAATGTACGGGTATATCAAACTCCACGTGCCAATTTCGATATCAATTTGGTGAACCAATGTTTGAAATCCAATAGCTTCCAATTTGCCAATCAGGCCACTGCTGGGGAAGGAAACATTGCTAAAACAACTTGGAAACCTTCGCCTTCTGACCCATTACAAACATCGAGTTCGCTTACTTACTCATATAGCGTTGCGGGACAGAAATCTGTAAAAATGAAGGTTCAAAATTCAGTGGGATGTTGGGATTCAATCATCAAGACGGTGCAAGTTCTCTCTGATCCAATTGTAGGGTACAGTGTTAACCAGCAGCAGCAATGTATCAATAACCAGAGCTTTGAATTTACCAATTCAACATTTGTTCCGGGATCAACGGGTAGTATTGGCTATTTCTGGAATTTTGGTGATACAACTCAGTCAACTTTAAGTAGCCCCAAAAAGCAGTATCAATTTTACGGATACAAGAAAGTAACGCTAAAAGCTACTTCAAGTGCTGGATGTTGGGATACGCTTTCTACATGGTTAACAGTTCAACCTAAGCCCAGTGCGCAGTTTACAATTAACAAAGACACCCAATGTGCTTCCACCAACCAGTTCGTTTTTACCAATAATTCTAATCTTGTTGCAGGTTCTTGGAGCATTAAAAACCAATCTTGGGATTTTGGCGATGGCGGTTTTGGTTCAAATCAAAGTAATCCTTCCAAAAAGTACAGCACCTTTGGAAGTTATAAAGTCGCGCTTATTGTCAATACGGCATTTGGTTGTTCGGATACAGTTTACAAAAATCTTCGTGTAAACCCTATGCCAAAGGTGAGTTTCACCGTGAATAATTTAAACCAGTGTTTGGTGGGTAACAATTTCATATTTGGTAACAATTCTTCCATGGTTTCAGGAGGGGGTAATTTAACCTACCTATGGCGATTTGGAAATGGCGCAACCACTACCAACACCAATCCAAGTTATTCTTATACATCTGCCAATACGTATTCAATTAAGTTAATAGCTACTTCGCAGTATGGGTGCAAGGATTCAACGGCCATTACCATTAAAACGGTAGATAATCCAGCGGTTAATTTTAGCATAAATAATGCTGTTCAATGTAGTTCTACCAACAAATTTGTATTTACCAATACCACCAATCCTAAGAATGGTGTCGGACTTAGTTATTCATGGAATATGAATGATGCTGCAACATCTAGTACAGGCATCAATACCATTTATGGTAGTACAAATGCCTCCCATGTATTTGAGGATGCTGCTGATTATAAAGTGAAGTTAATTGCTTCGAATAATCTTGGTTGTTCTGATAGTTTCGAAAAATTGGTGAGTGTAAAACCATTGCCAAAGCCTGATTTCGATATCAATAATTCAAACCAATGTTTGGGAATCAATCAATTTAAATTTACCAACCAAACTACCTTGGCTGCTGCGGGTGGAACATTGTCTTATCAATGGTATTTCGCAGATTCAACAACGGCTGTAACTACTGATGCAACCAGAAAGTTTTATGTGGTGAAGACATATCCGATAAAGTTAATAGCTGCTTCCTCTTTTGGTTGTAGGGATAGTATTACCAAAAACGTTACCGTACGACCCAAACCAGCGGCTTCATTCATTGTGAATCAAGCCCAACAGTGTTTAAATGAAAACAATTTTTCTTTCACCAATACTTCTAATGTTTCTGTGGGGTCATTAAGATACCAATGGACATTTGGTGATGCAACAGGATCAGCTTTGGAATCGCCCAAGAAAACTTATAATGTTTATGGTAGTTACAATGTAAAGTTGAAAGCCATAACTGATTTTGGTTGCGAGGATTCTTCACAAATGCAAATGACGGTTCATTCTAAACCCGTGGCTAAGTTTGCATCTAGTGATACGGGTAAGTGTTTGTATAAGAATGAATTTACATTTACCAACCAATCAACCAATGCCGATGGCTCAACTTTAAATTACCGTTGGTGGTTTGGCGATAACAAAACATCCACGGTTGCATCGCCCAAAAAATCTTACGATAGAGAAGGGGATTATCCAATTAGATTGGCGGTACAATCTTCACATGGTTGTGTAGATAGTACCTCCAAATTGATCCGTGTTTTCCCACAACCTTCGCCCAATTTTATTATAAATAATCCTGCGCAATGTTTAACAAACAATAGTTTTAAAGCCAATAACTACAGCTTCGTGGGAACAAATGGCGGTAAATTAAGTTACAAATGGACGTTTGGCGATGGCAATAGCAAAGATTCAATTTCACCTTCTTGGAAATATACCAAGTATGATACCTTTATGGTGAAATTGGTAGTTGCCTCAACCTATGGATGTAAAGATAGTTTGATGAATAAAGTTGTGGTTTATCCGCAGCCATCTGTAAATTTCACTATTTCTAAATCGATTCAATGTTTCAACGGTAACCAATTTGCATTCACCAATTTGTCCACCATTCCAAGTGGTATATTGTCGTACCAATGGAACTTTGGAAACAAATTTACGGCGGTGAACCCGTCTCCAACCATTTCATATTCTGAGTATGGCGATTATGATGTAGAATTGTTTGTTAGGTCCAACTTTGGTTGCATGGATTCATTAACCAAATCTGTTACTGTTAATGCATCGCCCAAAGCCGCAATGTTAGTTAATAGAGATTTGCAGTGCTTAAAGAATAATCAATTTATTACGCAGAATTTCTCAACCTTAGATCAAGGTACAATGACATATCAGTGGACCTTTGGAGATGGTAATCAAACTACAAGCCAATCTCCAACTTATAGCTATGCAGCCTATGGTGTTTATCCAGTTAAATTGATAACAAAGACAAACAAAGGCTGTTTGGATTCTGCAATGGCTGTTTGGACTGTGAAGCCTGATCCAAAAGTGAATTTCTATATAAATGATTCCTCTCAATGTGCTTCATTTAACGATTTTATTTTCTTAAATCAGTCGCAAATTGCACAAGGTAGATTCAATTCATATTGGTCGTTTGGCGATAAAAACGAATATATTGGATTACATTCTCGCCATACTTATAAGCTTCAAAATGTTTACAATGTAAAACTGAAAGTTAGTTCAGCTTGGGGTTGTACCGATTCTTTAACCAGGCCAGTATTTGTAAGGAATCAACCCATTGTAGAGTATAATTTTGATAAGCCGGGTGATTGCGAAAGAACCAATTTGTTTGTTTCAAACAACCGTTCTCGCGTAAACGACGATACATTATATCACCGTTGGTATATGGGTGATAGTTCAGAATATCAAGTTAAAGATATCACACATACCTACAAGAAATCTGGCGTTTACACTGTAAAGCTATTGGTATTTAGTAACTACGGTTGTGCCGATTCATTAAATACCAAATTAACGGTGTATCCACAAGGTAAGTCTCGAGTGGAAATTTATGATACTGCCGTTTGTTTCAGAAATAACTATGTTACCATGGGGAATTTCTCCAGGGTTGATAAAGATGCATTCTTGTTCCAATCTTGGAATTTTGGGGATGATAAGATAGATACCACTCTAGCTGTTGTACCTGTATCGCATTCTTACCCCGATACGGGAACTTATAAAGTAACACTCATAACAACTACACAAAATTTCTGTGTGGATACTTCGTATGATTACATTTCTATCAAGCCTATGCCTGAGGTAGGAATCGGTACCACAGGAAGTAGTTATTGTTTGAATTCGCAAAATTTCAATTTCCAAAGTTTAACGGTGGGAATCAACGAAGGGGTGAATGATTACTGGACATTTGGTGATGGTACTTCCAATTCCGGAAATTCTGTTCAACATACCTACCGGTTGCCAGGTAAATACAAAGTTCAGTTAATCAGTACATCCAAATTCGGTTGCTCCGATACAGGTCAGGTGCCAGTAACCGTAAATGCCTTGCCAATATCCGCATTCACAATTAACAACCTTGAACAGTGTCGTGAATCAAATAGCTTCTTGTTCCGCAATACATCTCAGCAAATTGGTACAGGTGCTACAACATTATGGGAATTGGGCGATGGAATTACTTCTGGAGCAGATACCATTAAGCATGTGTATGCTTATGCGGGTCAATACAAAGTACAATTGGTAATGTTGGATAAAAACGGATGCTCTGATACCAATTCTAAGGTGATAACTGTTCATCCCACCCCATTTGCGAATGTGACGGTAAATGCTGAATGTTTGGGCTCTACCAGTCAGTTCCAATCAAATGCCAATGTAGCTGATGGATCCATTCGCACATATAGATGGAACCTTGCAGATGGAAGTGTTTCTGGCGATATTAATCCCACATATCGTTATTTAACCGCGGGTAATTACAAGGTGAATTTGCGTGTGATTTCAAACCAAGGTTGTGTATTCGACACGTTTGGTTTTGCCGATGTTTACGAAAATCCAATCGCCAAAATTTACTCTGCTCAGCGCTTGGTAAGTAAATCCACCACTGATTCAACCTATGAAGAAGGATTAGCCACAATAAATAATCCCGAATACCAATTCACGGATGAACAACAGAATTTGGATTATACCTATGAATGGGATTTTGGCGATAACAGCAATCCAAGTTATGATATGACCCCAAGCCACCGTTATGGCGATACAGGTACTTATTATGTTTCTCTAGCGGTAACAAATACCTATGGTTGTATGGATTACGACCAATTAACGGTGCAAGTATTACCAGATCATTATTTGTTATTACCGTCTGCGTTCTCACCCAATAACGATGGACATAATGATGTTTGGCAACCTTTGGGTAGGTTCCATTCAATACGAGATTTTGTTCTTACCATTCACGATGCAAATGGGATCTTGGTTTTCAAAACCAATGATATTACGGAAGCATGGAATGGCAAATTTTTAAATAATGGCGACGATGTATCCGCCGGTCTTTACGAAGTGAACATCGCATTCTCCGACGTGTATAAGAAGCGTTTTGTGTATCAAAAACGTGTAACTGTAGTGAAATAATTGAAGGAGGATAAATTATGAAAATCAATCGTTTGAATATAAATAAATTGAGTGGCTTGGTAGCCGGATTGTTATGCTCAACTATGTTGGGGGCAACGGCGATTCAAGGTGCCTCAAATCCGGTGATTACGCTCTCCGGTAGCAAAGGGCCCGTGTGTAATAACCAAACCAATGGAAGTATTTTAGTGTCAGGAAGTGGCGGTTTTACACCCTATGAATTCAGCATCAACCACGGGACGTATGATACAACAACCTTTTTCACTAGTCTTGCTGCCGGCAACTATACCATCCTGTTAAAGGATGCCCATGGTAAGTTGGATTCTGTGCAGGTAAACTTATTGAATCCCAATAAAATTCAACTCGCTGCCACCTTAACCGCCGCCACTTGTTTCGAGTCTTCAAACGGAAGCATTGCCCTAACTATCAGTGGCGGATATGGCGCCTTTACCTACGCTTGGAATGGTCCGGATTCTTTCTCCGCAACCACTAAAAACATCTCAAACATCAAACGCGGCCAATACAATTTGCGCCTCCTCGATGCCCTTGGCTGTAAAATCGACACCGCTTTTACCATCGTATCGCCCGCAACCATTGCCATCACAAGTACCATCACTGATGTGAAATGCTTCGGTAATTCTAATGGTAAAATTGTGGCGCTAGCCTCAGGTGGTAGCAGTCCTTTTGCATACGCCTGGACAGGCCCTTCGTCGTTCTCCGCGTCAACCGCAACCATCAATAGTTTGGTAGCTGGAACCTATACCGTTTCTGTTACTGATGCAAATAGCTGCAAAGCCAGTAAAACACTTATTGTTGGTACCCCTGCCGTTTTGGATGTTGCTCTTAAAAATGTTTTTCATGTGGCGTGTTTTGGCGGAAATTCAGGAAGTATTTCTACCCAAATTGCTGGAGGTACATCTCCCTATACTTATAACTGGACCAGTGGAACCTATAGTTCAGGATCGGCTAATCCTGCATCCTTATACAAAGGCAAATATAATTTAACCGTTACTGATGCAAATGGTTGTGAGGATACATTGAGTGCAACGATTACTGAACCTACTTTGCTAACTTTCTCTGCTTCGGTAACCGATGTTATCTGTTATAATCAAAGCAATGGCAAAATTACAACTACCACAGGTGGTGGCGTAAAACCTTATCTATATCAGTGGAGCAACGGTGCAACTACCGCTAATGTTGCGGGTTTAAAAGCGGCAACATATAGTGTTACCGTTACTGATTCTAATGGTTGTAAAGCCTCACTTGCCAAAACTGTGAATCAGCCAACGGCATTACAGTTAACCTATTCTGCAACCAATGTAAAATGTAAAAATCAAAGCAATGGTGCCATCAATGTTTTTGTTTCTGGTGGAACTTATCCTTGGAACTATTATCACACTGGCCCATCAGGATATACACCCAACACAGGTACTCAATTGAAAAACTTGGCCGCCGGCGATTATAAACTCACCACCACTGATGCCAATGGATGTAAAGATTCAGCAACGGTAAAAATTACAGAACCTTCCGCATTAACCAATACAGAATCTGTTGTTCATGCATTGTGCTATGGTGCAAACGGAAGTGCCGCTGTACAAGCTTTCGGTGGTACTACCCCTTATGGCTATGAATGGACAGATACTTTGGGATTTGTGATTGGTGCAACGGCTTCTTTATCAAACTTAACTGCCGGTCATTACCATTATACCATTAAAGACGCAAACCAGTGCAGCGTTACCGATTCAGTTTTGATACTAGAGCCAAAAGAATTGATATTGACCTTATTGAGTAAGAGTAATCCCGTTTGCGCCACTGATGCCAACGGCTCTGTTTCTTTGAAATCAGCTGGAGGAACATCGCCCTATCAATACCAACAAAATACCCAAGCTTTTCAATCTTCTGCAAATTATTCCGGATTAACCAAAGGCAACTATACTTATACGGTGAAAGACAAAAAAGGTTGTGTAGATACCATCCACGTGGATTTACCCAATATTGATGCTGTGAGTCCCGTATTGCGATTGAAAAAGCCCATTTTATATCTAAATAACTCTGGTACCGTAAGTTTCTCTGTAACACAACTGGATAGTGGTTCTTCAGATAATTGTGGATTGGCATCTTTAACTGCCTCTACTTCGGCTTTTAGTTGTTTGCATTTGGGTGCCAATACGGTTACCGTTAATGCAAAAGATGTTAATGGTAACGAAACCAATACCACAACCCAGGTTTGGGTGAAGGATACCATCAAACCCTCGGTAGTTGCCAAATCAGTGAATATTTATCTGAATAATAGCGGTGTTGCCACTGTTACTGCAAGTCAGATAAACAATGGAAGTTCCGATAACTGTGGCGTAGATTCTATCGCCATAAACAAAACTACTTTTTCTTGTTTTCAACGTGGAACCCAAACCATTCAATTGGATGTGTATGATAAAAGTAAAAATAAGGCTTCTAAGTCTATATCAATTAACGTTTTAGATACCACTAGGCCAGTAGCAAAAAGCAAAAATATCAGTGTGTACCTAAACAAGGCGGGTGAAGCCATAATCGCACCGCAGGATGTAAATAACGGCAGTACGGATAACTGTGGAATCAAATCGCTCACCATCAGCAATAACTTCTTCAATTGTAGCAATGTGGGGTCGAACACTATCTCATTTACCGTTACAGATTCTTCCAATAATGCTAGTTCACAAAACGTAAGAATTACGGTGTTTGATACCATTTCTCCTGTAGTGAAAGTGAAAACCCCGGTGGTGTACATGACCTCTCAGGGATTTGCAGTAATTACACCTGATGATGTGGATGATAAGAGTTTTGATAATTGCAAAATCGCATCGCGCTCTATCTCCAAATCCGTATTTACATGCAATGATTTGGGTCAGAACATCATCAACTTTACCGTAGCAGACGTTACAGGAAATACCACTGTAGCCAAAGCAACCGTTGTTGTACAAGATACCACCCGTCCTAAATTGAAATTTAGAAATATCAATGCCTACTTAGATAAAAATGGATTGGCAGCGGCTTCAGCTTTTGATGCTGATTTGGGAACAACAGATAACTGCGATTTGAAATCTGTGGGTTTAACCAAAGATGTTTTTAATTGCAAAGAGTTGGGAGTCAATTTGGTAGAGTTTTATGCTACAGATAAAGCCGGTAATGTGAACCGAGCGCCCATTACCATTACGGTAAAAGATACAGTTAGACCTGTGATCTTGGCAGCAAGCGTGAAAATCTATCTCGATTCTACCGGAAAAGCAACCATTTCGCCGAAAGACATAGATTTGGGATCTTATGATAACTGTGGAATTGTGTACAGAAATATCAGCCAAACTTTCTTCAATTGCGAGGATGTGGGAAGCAGAATTTTGGTTTATACCATTCGCGATACATCTGGTAATACCTCTACAAGATTGTTAAATGCCACCATCGCCGATACCCTTACCCCAAGAATTCAAACCTGGACGCAAGTGCTGTATTTCGATAAATATGGCAAAGTGAATTTGCAAGCCAATCATTTTATTCCGTATGCTTTTGATAACTGCGGATTTAAGAAGTTTTACTTCGATGATTCTACTTTCGATTGCTCCAATACCGGCTTGAATACCAGCTTGTTCTATGCCGTGGATAATAATAATAATATTACCGCACAGCCTTTCTATACGTATGTTTTCGATTCAATTCCACCACAAGTGGTGCTGAAAACCGATACCATTTACGTAGATACTTTGGGTGTGGCCCAACTGCGTCCGGAAAATGTAATTGCTAGTATTTACGATAACTGCAAGCTTTCTAACATCGTTTTGGGTAAAACCATATTTACTTCTGCCGATTATGGGGTGAATTATACCTTCCTAGAAGCGTACGATGTTTCCGGTAACGGTTATTTTTCAGGCAATGTCGTAAAAATTACAGTGTTACTGGGCGATGCGGATCGAGATTCTATCCCCGATTATTTAGAAACCTCGGCAGATTATGATAACGATGGCGTGAAAAATTATCTAGACTTGGATTCGGATAACGATGGCGTGCCCGATGTGGTTGAAAATCTAGGCAAATCAGATCTGCAAGATCTTGATAAAGATGGATATCCGAACGTATGGGACCGATTTAGAAGAGAATATTGCTGTATCGCCCGATTTATTGAACTCCGATAACGACGTGCTTCCAGATTACCGCGATACCGATTCTGATAACGATGGAATCAGCGATTTGATTGAAAAGAACGATGATTACGACAACGATAAATCGCCCAATTATCTTGATTTGGATGCCGATAATGATGGAATTAGCGATCTAATTGAAACCAATAAAGACCAAGACAACGAT
>JAGKXC010000188.1 GCA_021151535.1 Sphingobacteriia bacterium
ATATGTGATTGATCATGGTGATAATATTAATTTCATTGAAGACGAACCCATATTCAAGCAGCCTTTTCAAATTGGAGTAAGACAGTCCAATGAATCGCCTGCTATCATGAAAGGATTGCTAAATTTAAACGAAAAAAGCAACTATCAAATTATTGTTCTTGGAACCGATTACATCCAAACCAACCGTTATTATTACACATTAAAAACCAATTTTTTATCGGGCGATAATTCACAAACATCTTTCTTCATAGGAGGAAAACCTTATTGGATCAACGGGCTAAGTAGAGGTAGATATGCAGCAACAATTTATAACGACCAATTCAGCGTCTCTAGTCTTTGGATTAGTAACGTTGACTATTACACGGATATACCATTCTATTTGGTTTTGTTGCTTTTTATCGTTTTCTCCATTGGTGTTTACTACAATATCCAACAATCAAGAGAATCTACATTAAGAAAGATTGCTATCCTCCGCTTACAAACGCTACGCTTGAATTTTAATCCCCATTTTATTTATAACTCCATGGGCTTAATTCAATCGCTCATCGTAAAAAATGAAACCAAAAAAGCCATTGATGTAACTGCTCGTCTTGCAAAACTTAACAGAACTTTCCTTACCAATTCTACCAAAGATTTAATCACATTAGAAGAAGAATTACTCTTCCTAAAAGAATATACCCAAATGGAACATTTGCGATTTGAAGATGACAATGATTTCATTTTCAATATTCAAGTAAATCCATTAATCCAATTAAATAATTGGATCATACCTCCATTAATTCTTCAACCTCTCATTGAGAATGCTATCAAACATGGCATTTTGCCTTCAAGAAAACGAGGAAATATTCTCATTGAAATCGAAAAATTATCGAATATCAGCATAGGTATTACGGTATCCAATCCCATCGCCAAAGCCAAATCCAAAGTCCAAAGCACTGGAATGGGAAATAACTTGGTTGCCGATAGAATCGAGATTTTCAATAACATTTATGGACACCTAACAACTGCAAGGTTTGAGAACTATACCAATGATGAAGGATATTATATCGCCCGAATTACATTGGTAAAACATTTGGATTTTACTCCTCCTCTCATAAATCAAAAGCTGAGTTAATCCTACCAACAATAAGAAACGCCAAACTCCATGTAATCGGCGATATTCTTATGGGCTTTTATGCGATGCAAAACACTCCAATGTTCGTTCAAATGGTATTGCGCACCCAAAGCATTGTAAAAATATTTATTCTTACTTAAATCCTTTACCCGATCCGATTGTGGCGGAATCACATAACCTCCCAAATCCATGAACATATCTACCCAACCAAAACGAAATATCTTCCGCAAATAAATGCCTGTTTCTATTCTACTTTTTAACGGATTGGCTGCAGTTTCACCGCCTACCAACTTCCCAGAGCCCTGTTCATAAAATACATCCATCCCCAATCGCCAAAAACGATCCCCCAACTGGTACTGAAAACTTCCAATAAAACAAGGATAAACAACAGGCCTATCCCAACGGTATTCTCTCACCCCGCCCTTCAAGGCAACTTCCCATTTTTCACTTGACAGCATACTAACCCGCTTCTTTCCTAAATAACAAGCATCCCTAACCATAATGCCCGAAGACCCCTGATGCTGCTGATGCTTCTCATGTAAACGATAATGCAATCCCACATCCAATCCCGCATAATTCAACCCCACATTGGGCTTGCGCCAATTAGAATTGGAAGTATGAAACCCATACAATCCTGCACTCACAGAAAGCGTTTTGGTTACATGTGACACCAACTCCAAACG
>JAGKXC010000189.1 GCA_021151535.1 Sphingobacteriia bacterium
CGACTTCCCTAACAACCGATCTCCCATTTTGTCCATCACAAAACTCATGGAATCCGTTATACTCGTGTTCTCAATCAACACCTGCGGCTTATCAATATTCGTTGAACTTGGATTGGAATATCCCGATGCTTTGGGCCTTGGTTTCACTTCCACAATACTGGTGTAAAATGTATCAGCGCAGTAAAATCCATTGCTGTAACCAATGGTTTGAATTAACCCAAATTGGTATTTGCCGGCTCTCTTTTTTATGCCGTATAATTGATCGACGCTCACAGGGTATTGAATTTTGTTGACCACTCCGTTTGCATCCTGTGTTTCTCCTTTGAAATTCACGTTCCAGTACCAAATTGCCGCTGATGATTGGGCCAATTTCAATGGTTCTAAATTGAAAACATAGGGCTCACAAGCCGGTGTGGCAGGTTGTTTTACCCTTGCATCCGGTTGTTCCCTTACAAAAATCACCCCTGAATCTTGCGCTGTTTCACAAATGCCATCATCCACGCTAAATTTTCCTTTAAAATCTACCGTTGGTTTTATGGTGATGTCTTTTTGGTTTAACCCATTTTGAACCGCAGAAGGGTCTGATACTTTCCAATTGTAGCGGTAACTTGTAGTTCTACCTCCCTGGATTTTGGGTATTTCAGCGTTACGAAGTACTTTTTGGATTGCTTCGGAAAATCCACAATTTGACTACCCTTGTTGCTGCCATCGTTCCAGATAAATTGGTATGCGCCGGTATCTCCACCGCTGGCTTCTACAAACAACCTCACAGAATCCCCAGTGCAGGCAACGGTATCTCCTAAAAACTTGACCTGCAATGGGTAACGAACAAAGGAAATTACGGTATCACTCAGCAAATTGCCGCAGCCGTCTTTTAATTGCACAACTGTTACTTTTTTGCCGGGAACGTCGTTCACTAGGCGGAAGGATTTCAGTTGCAAAAAGGCTGTATTGATTTCGTTGATTTGGTAGAAATTGGGTGTACCGCTCTCACCGTTGATGCTGGCCGACCACAAAAATGGCCCTTTGGATTTAGCCACAGAAACGGGATATGTGAAAATGCGATCTTGGTTCAAGCAATAGATGCTATCTGTTTTTCTGGTGGCAAAGGTTACGTTGGTGGAAACTGGAGAGCTACATCCACTGGGAAAGTTGATGGTAAAGGAATAATCGCCTGATTTCCGAACTACGATGGAAACAGAGGTATCGCCAGTATTCCAAAGAATTTTAAATGGGCGTTTGAGCGTACGGTTGGAAGGGGCTGCAGAAAATTTGTGGCAAATTTTGCGATGAGGTCGAAATGGAATTTTCTGGCAACAGTTCCCAAATAACATTTTTAACATTAAGACTCGGGATTTCAAGTTCCTGTAAATTGGGAATTGTAAAAAAAAGCCCGCCATTTAAAGTATCAACAACCTGTTGAATTTTTAAATTAGATTTATAATAACTGCATAATTCGAGTGGACTTTTTTTGAACCCGAGTGAATATCCCGATAGTCCAGGATAAACTCTAGCCTGTAAAATAGAAAAAGTCATTCCTGAAATTTTATTAAAACTTGCTTCATCTGGCAGAAACCGATCTCTAATCATATAAGGATCCCAATGCGCCCCTATATGAGTAAAAACTGGATCTATTTGACCCGTAGGAAAAAAGGTATCAAACTTACTACGTAGTAAATTCCAACCATCATTTCTCAAATTATAAAAACCCAAGCTATAAAAATAGGAATACTTATCTATTGACCATCTTCTATCAACAACCATTGTAGAAATGAGATTGATATCGTTTGGCAGAACAAACCAATGATGCCGCGGAAAAGTATCAAAATTACCGTAATTCAATTGCTGAAAATATTTACTAGTATCTGGACTTTGAAATGTTGCCACTCCACAAAATCTTGGACCTGCTGAAAATTGACTAAACAAGAACGACAACCTCCCATTTGAGTAGGCAATATTCCTTGGATTTACAGATCTTTTATATAAAAAACTAGCCCCATATTTAGTTCCATCATTAAATTGAAAGGTTTTTTGAACTTTCAGATCATTATCTATTTTAACAAGTATAATTTTTCTATCTAATTTGTCGAATGCTAATTTATCCAATTTGTTACCCTTTTCACGGTATAGATCATAAAAATAATCTGGTGGCATCATCCCTGACAATACAGCCCAATAACCTTGATTATCATCGGTTTTAACCAATGAGAACACGCCCTTTTCACTTTGACAGAAATTATACTCCTTTGGCGTTACAACAATACCTTTCAAATCAAACGCAGTTTGTTTTTTTATTTTAAATTCCCAGTCAAACTCAATTAATTGTAAAACATCATCAGGTAACATAAAGCCCATTACAAAACCTGAGTCGGTAAATTGCAATTCTGAATTGCGCCCTTTTATTATGAAACTTTGCGACTTTAAAATATTAAAATTGGAATCAAACTTTGTATACAAACAGTATAACCAATCGAATTTGTAATTACTTTTATAGTAATTCTGTAGTGGTGATTTATAAGGTGTAAATGTACATTGAGAAGCTACTTGAATATTTATATAATTCCCGTTTATTTTAACACAGTGATTTTCCGCATCCCTATATTGTGCGGTGTTCTGTGCTGTCATATTATTTATTGGAAAACTATCTAAAAAAGTATCAACAGTTCTGTATACGGACCTATTACAATCTTGAGGCTTACGAACTTGAATACTTAAATATCTTGGCTTAATTTTAGACAACTCACCCTGCCAAATTCCGGTTCCAAAATAACTCCCTGAATTCCCATTTTGATTACTACATTGATTAATCAAATGTGATACTTCATATAACCCTTTTTCTGGATCCAAAAAGGTTTTAGCATGAA
>JAGKXC010000190.1 GCA_021151535.1 Sphingobacteriia bacterium
TGATTTCCAGCACCCGCTTGCAACTCCTCCACAACCCTTCCGCTCAAAATCCCATACTGATGCTTCTGGTTATAAGCATGTACATCAAAATAAACAGAACCATTTGATTCATAAGCAAATCCAGCTTCCAAGATTTCTTGGATCATTTCAATCTGCTCAATGATGTGACCTGTTGCCTTTGGCTCAATACTCGGGCGAATCACATTCATTTTATCCATCACACGGTTATAAGCATCGGTGTACAACTGAGCAATTTCCATAGGCTCCAATTGCTCCACCTTTGCTTGTTTCGCCAATTTATCCTCTCCTTCATCAGCATCGCCAACCAAATGACCTACATCTGTAATGTTTTTTACAAACCTTACCTTGTAACCCAAATGGGTCAAATATCTCCTCAAAACATCAAACACAATAGGCCCTCTAACATGCCCCAAATGCGGCGGTCCGTAAACCGTTGGTCCGCAAACATAAATCCCTACGTGTCCTGGCGTTAAGGATTCAAATGGTTCAACCTGTCTGGAAAGCGTGTTATAAAGATGAAGATTAGCCATGTTCAAATACAAAATTAACGATTACTATACATAGACTGATAATAATCCGAATATGCACCGCTGGTAACGCGCTCCAACCAAACCTCATTCTCCAAATACCAATCAATGGTCTTATCAAATCCTTGGTCAAAAGCTACAGTTGGCGACCAACCCAATTCATTCTCCAATTTAGAAGCATCGATCGCATAACGGAAATCATGTCCTTTTCTATCGGTTACATACGTAATCAATTGCGCAGAAGTTCCCGCTTCACGGCCCAACTTACGGTCCATTATCTCGCACAACTTCTTCACCAAATCAATATTTCGCCATTCATTATTGCCGCCAATATTGTAAGTTTCTCCATTTTTACCATTCAAATAAATCATCTCAATGGCACGTGCATGGTCCTCAACCCACAGCCAATCGCGAATATTCTCTCCCTTGCCATAAACCGGTAACGGTTTGTTATGCTTAATGTTATGAATCATCAACGGAATCAACTTCTCAGGAAATTGATGACTTCCATAGTTGTTTGAACAATTGCTAATGACAATCGGCAACTTGTAAGTTTCGTGGTATGCTCTCACAAAATGATCGCTCGAAGCTTTTGAGGCGCTGTAAGGTGAATTGGGATCATATGGTGTGCTCTCGGTGAACTTTCCATCATCGCCCAATGTACCATAAACTTCATCCGTACTTACATGATAAAATCTGCCGTTTTCGGCATCACCATACGTCTTAAAAGCATTCATCAAAATTACCGTACCCACCACATTCGTCATCACAAAATCAATGGGATTGGTAATACTTCTATCCACATGACTTTCAGCCGCCAAATGAATTACTCCATGAATTTTTTTATCTGAAAACAGCTTATTTACGGCCTCAGCATCGGTAATATCCAACTTCACAAATTCATAATTCGATGCAGTTTCAATATCCTTCAAATTCTCCAAATTTCCAGCGTATGTAAGGGCATCCACATTGATAATATGAAATTCTGGATGCAGTGTTACAAATCTTCTAACTACATGACTTCCAATAAATCCTGCTCCACCTGTTATAACAATATTCTTCATGTTTTTTCTAATTCTGTGCGATATTAAATAGAATCTTTTATTGCCATTCTATCGTTTTTCTCTAATCCTAATTTTCTTATCGGGCGATGATTATTTGGCAGCTTCCACGTTATCGATTATGATTCTCAATGGCGCATAACTAGGAACTCCCAATCTGCCCGCAGCACCATAACCGTGATCTGAGGGATTCCCATCAATAGTAGTAACCTCTACATGATAAACAACTGAATTTACACCTTTATGAACAGGAGCATTTTTCAATAGCGAATTATCTGTTAAATAATCTTGAACCATGGTGCCGTCTGGTTGTTTGATTCCGCTTGTGTTAGACCAAATTCTAAACTTAATCATCATACTCGAATCCAATAGCCATCCTTTTCCATGCTTGGCAGCATAATCATCAATTAACTTATTTTCTGCCATGATCTGTGAAATACGTTTGGTATTTCTATAAACATCGTAAGCTTCAAAATCCATAATCTTGAAAACCTTGATTACAAAAGTAACACGCTTACCATCAGGCAATTTGGCTACCTGTGGAATATGTCCCGAAATCTTCTTCAAAGAGTCAGTTGGCACATACAATTCCACCACAGAACCTTCACTCATTTTTTGAATTACTTCTCTCACATCCGTACCCGCTTGCACCGGATAAGGCCTTTCTTCC
>JAGKXC010000070.1 GCA_021151535.1 Sphingobacteriia bacterium
ATGATTTTGAAGGACATTGCTACGGAGATAGGGATGGACATTAGCACGATTAGCAGGGTAGCGAACAGCAAGTATGTGGAGACTGATTTTGGCATATTTCCATTAAAATATTTCTTCAGTGAGGGATTGAGCACGGATGAGGGGGAAGAGGTAAGTAACAGGGAGATTAAGAAGATTTTGGGCGATGCTATCGCATCGGAGAGCAAGAAGAAGCCTTTAACAGATGAGGCATTGATGGCTTTATTGAACGATAAGGGTTATAACATTGCACGGAGAACGGTTGCCAAGTACAGGGAGCAATTGGGCATACCTGTAGCGCGATTGCGTAAGGAGATTTAGGATGGATTAGGATTCTGCTGAGGGGGAGTGATAATTCTGTACAATTATTCTAACATAGTATAACATTACCTGAAATGGAGATATTGATGAATTAAATTTGAAGGGTTATGTTGGGCGAAAATTGTTCGCCGTTGGATCGGCAGGTTACAAAATGTGGCTGAAAGGGCGGAGCTATATCAAAAAACGAAAAATTGTTAGTTAATTTGAATAGAGATAAAGCGTTTGGTGGTAAGTTGATTAAGTAAAAATTAGAAAAAATGAAGATGAAACAAAGGTTGGGAGAAGGAAAGGTGGACGGGGATAAGCCAAAAGGGCTAAAAAATATTTTCATTGGAAATGCAATGAAGGTGTTTGCAACAAGTAAGCAAACTTGGGAAGGAGTGGGATTTTTGTTATTGATTTTGGTAATGATGGTAGGGTTTGGTTCTTGCGGTAACATGAGACGTGTAACTTATTTTAATGGGGTAAAGGATTCTACTTTGTTTGATTCATTGAAAGCACACGCATTGATTATTGAGCCAGGGGCGCAATTGAGTATTCAGATTTCGAGTTTGAATATGGAGATTGACAATTTGATAAATAAGGCTAATTTGTCAAGCGTACAGAATTATGGAAATGGAATGTCGGGACTAGGTGGTGGTATAACAACTGGTGGATATTATGTAGGGGACAGTGGTTATATTAAATTGCCTAGGATAGGAAATTTGTATGTTAAGGGTTGGACGATGCCCCAATTGGAGGACACCTTACAAAATCGGTATTCTGAATTTGCCAAAAATCCTTTGGTAACGGTAAGGATGTTAAATTTTGTAGTAACTATTTTGGGAGAAGTGGGTAGAACAGGCCCAATTAGTATAACGGCTGATCGTGCGGATTTATTGCAGGTTTTGGGTATAACAGGAGATATTTCGAACTATGGAAAACGACAGAACATAACGATTATCCGGAAAACTGAAACCGGAAGGATTTTAAGAAAGTTGGACATTACGAAGCCTGAATTTGTAACTAGTGAATTTTTTTATGTGAAACCGGGCGATGTTATTTATGTTGAGCCTAATGCGGCCAAGAAGTTTAGCACAACATTAACAAATCAATTTATGCCAATTGTAATGTCGGCAACCACATTTGTTTTGTTGTTATATAATGTATTTACAAATTAATAGACAGAAACATTGAACATGAATCAAACAAAGGGAGGAAATAGGGAAAAGGATTTTAAGCCTGATCAGGTATTTACTCCTTACAATATTGTAAAGCGGGTAATTCTTCCCTATTGGCCTATTTATATACTAAGTTTTGTTATTGCTTATATTGCTAGTAAATATTATTTACAGCAGCAGCCATTCATCTATGAAGTTTATGGTAAAGTGTTAATTAAACCTGAATTGAGTAGTGGTAAGGGTCAGCAGGTATTGGAAGATTTGGACATGTTTGCCTCTGCTAAAATTGTAGAGAACGAATTAGAGATTATACAATCTAGGATGTTGTGTGCAGAGGTAGGTAAGGCAATTAATTCTTATGTGCGATATTATTCTGCTACTGATAAGAAATCACCAGAATTAGATTGGGATTTCCCAATACAATTTGAAGCAGTTAATGAAGACAGTTTAAAAGGATCTGGTGGTTTTGGTACATTAATAATTGGTTCACAGAAGAAAAATATGCGAATTAATGGTGAGATATATGAAATTAAGGATCAAACTATTAAAATGGGCCAAGAGTATTATAAGGTAAGGATATTAAAAGATAAGCTTACAGATATTATCCCAGGTGTTTACAAGTTTTTTATAAATTCAATTGAAAACGAGGTAAATACATTAATAAATTCTGTAACACCTGCACCTACTGGAAAGGGGACAACAATTATTGGAATTCGATACAGAGGATATAACATCAGAAATAACCGTAGAATTTTGAATGAATTTATTAGTCAGTATACAAGTGCGGGAGTAGAGGATAAGCGATCAGTTGCTCAATACACAATGGATTTTATTGAAGATCGATTGCGTTTGATTAGTGGTGAATTGGATAGTGTAGAAACAAATATTGAGCGGTTTAAGCAGAAAACAGGTTTAATTAGTGTAGACCAGCAAGCTTCATTATATTTAAATAAATTAATGGATAGGGATATGGAGTTGGGAAAGATAGGATTGAAGTTAGATATATTAAAATCCATAGAGCAATATTTATTTAACAAGAAAAACAATCCAGGCATGGTTCCGTCTTTGGTTGATATTTCTGATCCTCTGTTAAGCACACTATTAACTAAGCTTTATGAATTAGAGTTTCAATATGATAGACGATTAAAAATAAGTGGGCAAGGAGATGAATCACTTATTTCAATGGCAGAGGAAATAAAAGATATTAAACAAGGTATATTTGAGAATATAAAAAATATTCGTTCGAATTTACAAGTTAATAAACAGAAATTAGAAAGTGAGTTAGAGCGTAGCGAGGCTGAACTAAAGGAAATACCTACTCAAGAAAAGAGATTGATAGATATTAGTAGGCAGCAGGCAGTAAAAAATGAAATTTTTAGTTATTTATTGGAAAAGCGAGAGGAGTCGGCAATATCTTTTGCAAGTACAGTTTCTGATGTAAGAATAATCGAAAGAGCATATGGCGGATCCACATTGAGCCCTAAGCCACATTTAACTTATGGACTAATGTTTTCTTTAGCGATATCTATTCCATTAATATTCTTTTTTTGGAGAGTAATGTTAAATCCACGAATTCAATTTAGAGATGAAATTGAATCATTATTAAACATTCCAATTTTGGGCGATTTAATGTTCGACGAGAAAAAAAGGACAATTGTTACATCTGCTAAAGATAGGGGGCAACTTGCTGAGTCCTTAAGAACAATACGGACCAAATTAACCTATTTTCAAACTGTATCAGACCACAAGGTATTAATGGTAAGTTCAAGTATTCCAGGAGAGGGAAAAAGTTTTATATCAGTAAACTTAGGATTGAGTTATAGTTTAATTAACAATAAGGTAGTTTTGGTAGGGGGTGATTTAAGAAAGCCAGCTTTGCACAAGATTTTCGATATGAGTATGAAGAAAGGATTATCGAGTTATCTAAACGGTACCAGCGCGCTAGATGAAGTAGTTTATGCTACTGAATTTGACAATTTGTGGATTTTACCATCTGGTGCTATTCCACCAAACCCTTCTGAATTATTGGAAAGTGAAAAAATGTCGAAGTTAATGGAAGAATTGAGGGAGAAATTTGATATAGTAGTAATTGATACTCCGCCACTAGGTTTGGTTGCTGATGCAGAGATTATTGCAAGGCATTGTGACATACATATGTTTGTTATCCGATACAATTATACTCCTAAGGAGGCGGTGGAGCAAGTTTTGGAAAAGGCAAAAAGCACAGGATTATTTTCTCAATTTAGTATAATATTTAATGGTGTTAAACCAAAAGGATTGGGTAAGTATGGGTATTACTATGGTTATGCTTATAATTATGGTGGATATAGTAGTTATGGAGGTTACGGTTATTATGGTAGTACCAGAAAAAGAACAGGTATTTCATATTTGGTTAAAAAGTTATTAAAATTTAATAAATAGTGATTTGAGTTTATTAATTTCTGTAATCACAATAAATCTAAATAACATTGATGGTTTAAAAAGAACCGTTGAGAGTTTAATAAGTCAGGGTAGTAAGAGTTTTGAATGGGTTTTTATTGATGGCATTTCAACAGATGGAAGCTGTGAATATGTTAAAGATTTAGCAACTTCTGGCCAATTAAAATTTCCGAATAAGATAATAAGTGAGAGAGATTCGGGCATATATGATGCTATGAATAAAGGGATTATTAATAGTGAAGGAAGTTATTTATTGTTTTTAAATTCGGGTGATTGTTTTAGAACAAATCAAAGTTTAGAGAAATTTGAGTACGAATATGAAATCGAGAAGAATTTGGCATTTTATTCATTTGCCATTGAGTTAGAAGGTTACGGAGTGAAGGTTACATACCCGAAGATGTTGAGGGAGGAGTTTTTTTGGAATTCATCATTATGTCATCAAAGTACGTTTATTAAAAAAACGGTTTTCAATAATTTGGGATTATACAATACCAATTACAGTATTATTGCTGATAGATATCATTTTATTGTGGGTATCTTTAAACGAGGGTATCGGTATAAGATCATTAATGATTTTCAGATGGTAATATTTAATGGCGATGGAATTTCTAGTACTCAATTTGATTTGAGGATAGTAGAGAGAGATATGATGTTTACTGAGATTTTTGGCTCATTTACAGTGAGGAATTTAAAGGAATTGGGGTATTATAGATCATTGGAGCAAAACAGGTTGATTTGGCAGTTGATGTTGACCACAATAAAATGCAAGAACTTATTATTAGCAAGACCTAAGACATTCTTAAAAATTCTTAAGAAGATTATTTTAAAAGATAATCCGAAGGAGAGAAATTTCATCCAAAGAGGCATAGTTTGTTTTATCCAAAAAAAATTGAAGAAAAAAAAAATTGAAGTTTTGTAGTTTGTTTATTATTTTTTGATAATGTTTAATCTCATCATTTTTAAATAGTAAATTCGTGAAGAATATTTATTGTATATTTTCTTGGAATGAGTATCCACTATTTGAGGAGTATATTTTAGCTTTTTCAAAGAACATGGAGGGGTATAATTTTATAATTTCTAAAAGAAAGGATAAGGTTGGATCTCAATTTCAACGATATTTTTCGGGATTGTTGTTATTTTTTTGGCAATTCAATAACACGCCTAAAATGGTTAAAACAGACTTTAATGTTTATGACATTAGTTCGAGAATGACATTTGGTTTTTTTAATTTTTTTCGATTTAGAAAACGATCCTTTCGTTTTCATGAAAAGCAAATATTGTATTTAGAAAGTACGGGTTTAAAAGTGGATTTAATTCATGTACAAGTGGGGTTATATGGTGGCATAACCGCTTATGACATTAAGGCCAAATACGGAATACCATATGTTATTACTGAGCACATGGGTGATGTTATGTTTGATGATATGATATCGAGTAAGCGCTATTTAAATGAGTATAAAACGGCTTATAAAAATGCTAATCAAATAGTATCAGTGAGTAGAAGTTTAAGGAAGAGAATCAATGAATTTATCCGGATAGAAACGGGAGAAGTAATCTCAAACCTAAAAAATGTTTACTTACCTGAGAAAATTGGTGTAATTGACAGAAAACCGAATTGGGAAAATAAGATATTAATTTTTACGTTAGCTGGATTAATTAATGACTCAAAAGGTATAAAGGAATTAACGAGTGCCATTGCGTTATTGCCAGATAATGTAAGATCGAGGGTGCATGTTTTAATTGGAGGGGAAGGCAATCATCGATCAATGTTTGAGCAACACGCTAAAGAAATGGGCGTTTCTGAGTATTGCACTTGGTTGGGTCAACTGCGTAGAATGGATGTGTTAGCATATCACAGATTGGTTGATTTTTTTGTATTGGCAAGTCATAGTGAAACATTTGGGATGGTACTATTAGAAGCTTTGTTTGCTGGAAAGCCCGTGATTAGTACCTTTTGTGGTGGGCCTGAAGACATTGTAAACGAGGGAAATGGGTTATTAGTGCCTGTATTAGATATTTATTCATTAAGAGATGCTATCAATGAAATGATAATAAATCGTGATAAATATGATACTGAATGGATTGCAAATGACGCTGTATCGCGATTTTCTGGCAAAGCAATAGCTGATAAATATTCGAAATTATTTAATAAAATATTAGTGAACTAATGTGTGGTTTTTTATTTGTATTACACAAGAAAAACATAACTGCGAATGAGTGTGTAAAATCCTTGGATTTGATCTCACACAGGGGTCCAGATGATGAAGGGTATTTGGTTTATGAGTCACAAGGTGAAGATATCAAAATATATGGAAGAGACAATAAAGGGTTAGGGGGAAAAGACAAACAATCGCAATGGAATTTACCTTATACGCCTCATGAGAGCATTGAAAAAATAGCTAATAATGTATTAGTTCCTGGAATTTTCATGGGTCACAGGCGGTTGTCAATTATTGATTTGGATCTTACTGGTCATCAACCAATGAGCTACTTAGAAAAGCGTTATTGGATTGTATTTAATGGAGAAATCTATAATTATTTAGAATTGAAACAAGAATTAATGGCAGAAGGGATGATATTTCAGTCTAATTCTGATACCGAGGTAATAATGGCGGCTTACCATAAGTGGGGTGAAGATTGTTTAAAGCGATTTACGGGCATGTGGTCATTTGTTATTTTTGACAGTCAAGAAAAACGGTTTTTTGGCTGTAGGGATAATTTTGGTATTAAACCCATGTATTATTGGATTTCTGAGGGTGGAACAGTGGTAATGGGTTCGGAAATTAAACAATTCACGGCATTTGATGAGTGGTCTGCCATTGTAAATGAGGACATGGCATTGGATTATATTGAGCATGCATTTTTGGATCATACGGAGGAGACGTTGTTTAAAAATGTGTTTCAGATTAAACCGGGACATGCATTTAGTTTTTCATTGAAATCAGTTCCTAAATCGGGTTTTACTCAAAAACATTTACAGCAATACACGTATCGTTGGTATTATTTGAATCGCGGTGCTGATATTTTAAACAATGAGAAGTTGACATTAACAGAAATTTATCAGCAGATAAAGAATATTTTTGTTGAATCCATTCAATATCATAAAATTAGCGATGTACCTGTTGGCAGTGCGCTAAGTGGTGGTATTGACTCAAGTGCGGTTACAACGGTGCTTAGTAGTATGCTTGGTGAGGGTGAAGTAATAAAAACATTTACATCTTGTTCTGAATTTGCTGCGTATGATGAAAGAAAATGGGCAGAAGAGGTAAATAAGGAGATAAAATCTATTCCTCATTACAATTATCCAAAATTAGATGATGTAATTGAAAATACTAGGAAATTGATATGGTTTCAAGACGAACCGTATCAATCTCAAAGTGCCATGTTGGGTTATTTTATTTACCAAGAAGCTAACAGAGCTGGTATTAAGGTGTTGCTAAATGGCCAAGGTGCTGATGAATATATGGGTGGGTATGGACAGTGGTTATTAATGTATGAAAGTCGAATGTTCTCACGGAATCCCTTAAAATTTATTAAAGATAAATTAAAAAACAGGCAATGGGCCTATTTATTGCGGTTTTTAGGTTCCAAGTTGGAGGTAAAGATTTTTTTACAATTTTTGGGTAAGAAAAAGAGACCCACCAAATTAAGGGTTATTAACTATAATTATTGGAATTCTCAACGGCGACATGTGATTGACCAATTGGATTACGACTTGAATGATATTCAAGCCAATATTGAATTTTTCATTTATCATGCAACATTACCCAAGTATTTACATTGGGAGGATCGTAATTCCATGGCTCATTCTGTAGAAGCACGTGTTCCTTTTTTGGATAAAAATTTGGTAGAATATTATTATCATTTGGGTTCTGATATATTGGCTGGTGGCAGATCGAATAAGCCTATTTTTAGAGAAGCTGTAAAGAGTTATTTGCCTTGGACGATTTATAAAAGAAAAGATAAAAAAGGATTTGTGACACCAGAAGAAGAGTGGGTGAAACACGTAAATCCTGAGTATTTCAGAAGTAAATTATCAAGTGCTTTAATTGTTTTGGGAAATCGATTTGATAAATCGAAAATGTTGAAATTGTTTGAAGATCAGTTATCAGGTAGTAAGTCGTTTGATAATCTATATTGGAGAATAATATTATTTGTAGAGTGGATGGATGTTTTTCAGGTGAAATTCCAAGAGGACAGGAAATAATGGTGATAAACGGTTAAATAAGTCTCATGAAAATTCTCATAGTATCCGTATCATTTTATCCAGAAGTATCACCTCGATCATTTAGAACGACGGAATTGGTGAAGGAATTTTGCAGACAAGGGCATGAGGTAGTATTGGCGGGACTAGATGCTGATGGAAGACAGGAATTGCGCAAGGAATATGGTTTTCATTGGTTGAGTTTTGGGTATGGAGAGTGGAATAGGGCATTTCAGTGGATGGTGGGAAAGGGAGGAATTTGGCGAATGATATCTGGGGCGATGGGATGGTTTTTAGAATTTCCACATTTGGAGTGGTATTTTAAGATTCCAAAGAAGTTGCGGATTGAGGAAACATTTGACTTAATCATCAGTATTGCAGTACCTTATACAGTTCATTGGGGGGTTAATAGAGCGATAAAAAAAGGAAATATAAAAGGTAAAGTTTGGGTTGCCGATTGTAGTGATCCCTTTATGTTGGATGTTTTACGGATTAGGAAGGTACCTTTTTATTTTGCATCATTTGAAAAGTCGTTTTGCAGAACCGCAAATTATCTTAGTGTTCCATTGGAAGGGTCCAAAGATGGATATTATTCGGAATTTAGAGAAAAAATAAGGGTGATTCCTCAGGGATTTGATTTTGAGAAGGAGCGTGAGAAGTTGCCAACCTATAAGAAAAATGACATATTAACTTTTGTATTTGCGGGTCAATTATTGCAAAAGGGAAGGAATCCGCAGCATTTATTGGAATTTCTTTCTGCTAGTGCAAAGGATTTTCGTTTTTACATTTTCACATATCAAAAATATTTGGTTACACCTTTTATCAAAGAGGGCGATGAGCGATTTGTATTGTGTGATATTGTGCCAAGAGAAAATGTGATGAAATTTATGCGCGGGTGTGATTTTTTAATTAACATTATGAATAGCACGCCAATGCAATTGCCTAGCAAACTGATTGATTATTATATCATTGATAGACCCGTTTTTAACATGAAAACGGATGAATTATTAGCAGAAGATCGGGTGATTCTGAATCAGTTTTTAGAAAGTGATTATTCTGGCAAATTTGAATTTAATGGCATGGAAAAATATCAAATTTCGAATGTGGTTGAAAAATTTATAGAATTAGTTAAATAAACAATGGAAAATACCGTAAAAAATGCAATAAGAGATAGGGTATATCCTTTTGTTTTATTTTTTATTTCACCCGTATTAACCTTGGTTTTAGCATTTAAAGAATATAAATCGAATTGGGCCATGAACATTTTGTGGTTGTTTGTAGCATATTTTACTGCAAATATTTCACGAATTGAGCCAGCTTGGGACATTAGTAGATATATAGCATCATTTGAAGAGATGTATAAGATGAACATGAGTTTTGTTCATTTCGTAACTGAAACCTTTGAAACCTCTGCAGATTTTATTCAACCGTTGATTAATTTTTTAGTATCAAAAATCACAGGAAATTATCGCGTTCTTTTGGCCGTGTACGGTCTGGTATATGGATTTTTCTACTCAAGAAATGTATTTACTTTCTTAGGATTATTCAGAGGAGAACTAAACAGAGTCACTGTTTTTTTAGTTGTTTCTGCCAGTTTTATTATTGGAGTAATGGAAGTAAATGGTTTTCGTTACTATTCTGCTACCCATATTTTCATATATGGGGTAGCAGAATATTTTATATATAAAAGAAAGCGTTCGGGATGGTTATTTGTAATGATAACACCATTAATGCACTTTTCATTTTTTGTGAATGTGGCATTTTTTGCAGTGGGCGTAATATTAATGAAGAATCAACTGAGGCTGGCAATGATTCTATTTGTTTTGTCTAATTTTGCAAGTAATCTTGGGGTTGAGAAGCTCTTACCACAAGAGGCAATGCCAGAAAAGTACCAATCAAAATACAAGAGTTATGTAGGTAAGGACCGAATAGATTATGCTAAAAGTCAAGAGCAGTCTTACGAGTTAAATGGTTATGTGGGATGGCCTAAACAATATGCGAATTATTTTCTATATGGGACTTTGATATTATTGTATTTATGTATTTTTTATTGGAGGGAAGAGGTACCAGATAAAGAAATGCTTGCAGCTGCTTTGTTAATGGGTGCTTTGGCAAATGTGGCAGCATCCAATAGCGCTTCGGGTGCCAGATTAATTAATAT
>JAGKXC010000071.1 GCA_021151535.1 Sphingobacteriia bacterium
ATAATACTTGGATTGCGTTAGCCCCGTGAGCACAACGGTACTACTTTTTACAGTTTTGATGGGCTTGGTTTGCCATGAGTCTTTGTAAATCTGCCAACTGTAACTCATGGTTAAACCGGATGCCCCATCTAACGCCTTGGCAGTGATACCATTACATGGACCTGGAACCGCCGAAACCTTGGGATTTAATACCTTACGGAATACCACTTCTAAACCTTGGGAGCGTGTAATTCCATTCCAACAATTTTTGCTACCAACACCCAATCGCATTGTAAAATTGGCTGAAGTAAATTTACTATCGCCCGAGTTGGACCAAATTTTTATGGTTATTATGGGTTCATAAATCTTACTATAATCAACAACATACGCGTAATTTTTCAAAGTTAAATTGCCTTCAATTTTTACATAAACGGAATCCTTAAAAGTTGCACTAATGCTTTTTGTCTTTACTGTAATTGTAGCAGTATCTTGTTCGCAAATTTCAATTTTACGAGGCAAATCAAACACTGGAACATTGCCAGCTAGGTTATAGGCATTTTCTCCTGTTAAAAATGGAACCATAACCAAACTCGAAAACCCTCGATATACCCACTGGTTATTTGTACCTTTCCGATAAATATGACCACGCATATGAATTGGTGTTAACATCCATCCTGGCGCTGATAACCATTTAGGAAAAAATGTTGCCTCTCCAGTAGTATGGTTAAAATAGAACCCTGTAGGATATGGTTTTCTGGTTAAGTTGGGAGAACAAACCACAGATGTAGGACTTGGACACAACGTTGGCACAGGATACTGACCCGACAAACCATAATTATAAATGGCGTTTACGCCTTTTGAATCGGTATCTATTGACAATAATTCATAATACACCGAATCTCCAAACTGAGGATAACTACCGGCATTAAAAGACGTAGTGCTATCAGCCGCAGCAATAAACAAATTGGAACCATAAGGAAAACTAAGTCCTTCATCGCCTTTCAACAAAGATTTCACATTAATACAAGTTGTAAAATTTGACCTCGGTTTTGTTTGTAAGGTGCTGCTAAACCCTGAATACCCGATGACATCAATCGATTCTCCTATTAAATATAACATTGAATCTTTTTTAAGCAATGTATCATACATTTTCAGACTGAGATCCAGTGTGCATTGGTAGTGGTAAACCTTACAAAACCCGGTTGTAAAACTAGAACTCCGCCAATCATTGGGATTTGAACATGGATAAGATGGGCTTGTTACATGAGAATAGCTGTAGGAAGGATTAAATTTGGTATTGGCTATTTTGATGTAAAAATCAATAGCGGTTTTAGTTGAATCAAAGTTATCGCTGTAACTGTAGTATTGAATATTTACAGCAATTTTCGCATTCCCGAGACAAGAATAATGGATTGTACCACCAAATGTTTTTTCAGTACTGGCAGCATATCCAGAAACCATCAAAAAACATGAAAGCGCAAATCCAATAAGTCTTTTCATAATTGAAATGCAAGGATATACATAGTTAAACATTAATCCTTGGTTTCACAAATATTGCTTGAAATATACCTCAATCGAGGTAGTCAATGCTAATTTGTTTGTTTGCGTAACAGCAAGAACCAAGCGCCTCCAACAGCCATCAATAAAATTGAAATGAGCTGCGCTTGGGAAAACACCATCCCACCCATGCGATACAAACTATCGCCGTGTTCGCGGATTAATTCAATTAAAAATCTTTCTGCTCCCGCCAAAATCATGTAAAACGCAAATACCCTACCCGCTTGCCACGATTGATTTCTTGCCCAAAACCAGATCAACGCGAACAACCCCAAAGCCATCAACGCCTCATACAACGGAGTAGGATAAACCGGCTGAATCAACTGATACGCATATTCATCCACTGAGCCCGGAATATACTCCATCCCCATCGCCCCATCTCTCCCAACAACATTATGCGGATACTTGTAAGCCCAAGCCCAATCCGGTAAAAATGAACTCTGCTTTAAATTCGCAATCCCCCAGTCGCCATCGCCAGAAAAATGGCAGCCGAAACGACCAATTCCGTAAGAAAGCATCATCCCCGGCGCACCTGCGTCCAACACCGATTTCCATGGCAATCCTTTTCTATAAGTAAAAGTCAGCACCCCAGCTGCACCGCAAAGCAATCCCCCATAAAACGTCCAACCACCCTGACTTAACATCATTTCTATCAATCCAACTTCCTTGATACCCGCAACAAAACTGTCCCAATTCTCAAGCAAATGGAAAATCTTTGCGCCCAAAAAACCTGTAATCAAAGCCACCATGGTAACACTGCCCATCATCGCCCCAGCTCCCAATTCTTGGGTTTCCGAAACTTGGGGCATCGCTTGCTGCTTTTTGTCGGCCCGGTAAGTGCTACCCAACGACAATCCCAACAGCACCAATCCCATCCACCAGCTTCCTTCAGCTGTAAATACGTGATCTGGCGGCGCAAAACCCGGCGTTTTCTGCGTTTCAATGAGCAGATACAAGATTTTGTAACCAAATACAAAAGCCATAACGGCATTGATTACATACTCCGATTTATTTAAGGGTTTCCCTTGCTCAACCAGCACTTGGGTTTTTGGAAAAATTCCAGACAGCGATTTACGATCAAATTCTTTTTTAAAGGCCCAATAAGCGCCGCCGATGGATAAGGCTACAAAGAAGCCAAACGTATTCACTACCTTTAGAAAAGGCAATTCCAATCCGGTTAGGAAATATACAAAATGATAAATGGTTGCAAACACAGCTGCAAATTACAACACAACTTTGGAAGTATGTGTTACCTCCGCATAATCAAATTCACCTTTTACCCATCCATTGGCATCCATATCCGCTAATTCAACCTCTACCAAGGTGTTCACCAATAAGGGGTCATAATCCACGCCTACCTTGATATAATTATCGGTAAAGCCAAACATTTTTCCGCTTTTTTCCTCTTCCTCAAACAACACCCAACGCTTGCTACCCAAATGCTCGCGGTAAAATTGCATCCGTTTTTTCTCGCTCAATCCACGCAACCTTTCGCCCCTTTCCATTCGTACTTTCACTGGTACAACTTCCTTCATTTTCCTTGCGGTAGTATTGGGTCTTTCGCTGTACGGGAAAACGTGTAAGTAACTCACATTCAAATCGTTAATAAACGTATAGGTATCCAAGAAATGCTCTTCCGTTTCACCGGGGAATCCCACAATCACATCCACACCAATTCCGCAATGCGGCATCAATTCTTTGATTCGGGCGATGCGATCTGCATACAGCTCCCGCTCGTAACGCCTGCGCATTCTGCCCAAAATCTCATTGTTTCCACTTTGCAATGGAATGTGAAAATGTGGTACAAATTTCTTGCTACGGGAAACAAATTCTATGATATCATTGCTCAACAAATTGGGCTCAATGCTACTAATCCTGAATCGCTCAATACCTTCAACCTCATCAATGGCCTGAACCAATTGAAAGAAGTTCTCGCCATTTCCAACGCCAAAATCGCCCAAATTCACGCCGGTTAAAACTACTTCTTTGGCTCCGGTAAGTGCCGCATTTTTTACCAATTCAACCGTTTCCGCTACTGTGCCACTTCTGCTTGCTCCCCGTGCCAAGGGGATGGTACAGAAACTACAAAAATAATCACAGCCGTCTTGCACCTTCAAGAAAACACGGGTTCTATCGCCCGTACTAAAACCGGGTACAAATGTATTTACTTCTTTGATGGGCGCGTTGTACACCCTGGCTTTGGGTTCTTTAACAAGTTGATGCAAATGATCCAACAACTGGAATTTCTCTGCCGCCCCCAACACCATATCCACGCCGGGAATGCTCGCAATTTCTTGCGGCTTTAACTGGGCATAACAGCCAATAATCACAATGTAAGCATCCGGATTTTGCTTCAAAGCCTCACGAACCACTTTCTTGCACTTGCGATCTGCATGGTCGGTAACCGAACAGGTATTGATCACATACAAATTGGCCGATTCCTGAAATTCTACGCGCTCAAACCCTCCTTTCATCAACTGCTGACCAATTGCACTGCTCTCCGCAAAATTCAGTTTGCAGCCCAAGGTATAAAACGCTACCGTAGATTTTTCAGCGATTTGCGACATGTTGTTAGAAAACCAGAATGCAAAGATACAAAACTCCGCATCGCCCCAAAAGAATTGCGGCTAAGTAGATCAAAAAACCAGACAGAATTCCAAAGCCCAAGTGCCGATGAACTTGCCGGTACCGGTTGCAGGAAACAATCCCAACGGATCGCCTTTGCTGTCTGTTTCAGGAAATTTGAAGTTGCCTCCCGGATTCATATCCATAATAGAAGCCTTTAAATTCACTTGATATCCCGCAGAATAGCCGCGAAATTGGTAACCCACTACGCCCAACAAATCCACTTTGCGGAATCCCAAATTGGGCCAAGTATGCAAATATTCATCCCGATAAATCGGCTCATAATTTCTACCACGGTACAACCTACTGCTGAGAATCAATGATGGCTGCACGCCAAATACAATATTTTTGCGCTTCTCATCGCCGGGTTTACTCAATCGGTATTGTCCTAGCAATGGCATATCCAACGTTACCAAACTAATACGGGTATATGCCGAATTAGCAACACTATCTGCCGTAGCATTGTTGAATTTTCCACCGCGTAAGCGCAAATCCAAACCCGTTTGCCAGCCCCATTTGGATTTTCTTTTATCCGGTTTTTCAAAATACAACCCCGCCATAAAACCCATGGAAGGTGTTGGATTTACCAACTCGCCCGGAATAAAACTGTTCAACGCCATCCCCATTTTCAAACCATAATTGGTTGGGTTACGCCATTCCTCATCATCATTTCCTTGGGCTTTCACATCCGAAAAACCCATCACCGCTGCCAACAACAAAACACCCAAATAGCGCCCACGTAAGTTCTTGGAAGCAGATGCAAAATTTCGTGTAAGCCAATTATTTTTTAGGTTCATCGTTTTGATTTTCAATTATAACGCAAAAAAGATCAAATTTGTTTCCCCTTCAACGCCGCCGCAATCGCAACATCCATCAATCGTTCTGCAAATGGCTTGGTGTAATCGTTTAGCTGCGTTACCGCATCCAAAATGGCATCTTTGGATGAAGAGGATTCATCCAATAGACAACGCAAGTTTTCAATTCGTTGTTTGGTCCCCTCAATTTCTTCTTCGTTCAACATCGCCCCGTTTTTCTCTACAAAACGCTCCGCCGTGTACACCATCTGCCTACCCTCGTTAATGGCCTCTTGCACCATCCGCATTTCCACGTCTTCCTTGGCATGGGTAAACCCATCCATCAACATCTGCTCCACCTGCGCATCCGTTAATCCATATTGCGGCTTGATCTCGATATCTTGCTCAACGCCACTGCGCAATTCCTTGGCTTTTACCTTCAACATCCCGTTGGCATCCAACAAAAATGCTACCTGAATTTTCGGAAATCCCGCCGGCATCGCTGGAATATTGCGCAAAATAAATTCCGCCAACTTCCTGTTTTCCGCCACCAACTCCCTTTCGCCCTGAAACACCGCAATGCGCATGTTTACCTGGCCATCCACGCTGGTTGTATATTCACGGGCCACCTTAAATGGAATTTTGGTGTTTCTCGGTACCAACACATCCATCAATCCGCCCGCCGTTTCAATGCCCAAACTCAATGGCGTTACATCCAATAACAATACATCCTGGCGATTTCCAGCTAGCACTTCCGCCTCCACCGCCGCACCCAAAGCCACCACTTCATCCGGATTCAATTCCTGATTTACATGCTTAAATCCAAATTCCTCCTTCAACATTCTGCCAATTTCCGGAAAACGCGTACTGCCGCCAACCAAAACCACATCGTCGATATCCGCAACCGATAATTCTGCATCTTTCAAGGCAGATTTCACCGATTTCATCGTTTTTTCAATAATGGGCGATGCCACGGTAACCAAATCTTCATAGCTCAATCCCAATTCCGCAATAGCTAACAACCCTGAATCCGTTACCTCTGCCTCTTTTACTTCAAAAATTCGCGCCACCGGATTCCAATACAATTGCTTCTTAAATATTTCCTGGCGATGGGTGCATACCCATTTCTTCGCAAATTCTGCCGCCAAACGAATAGATTGCATGCCCGCCGCTGAAATCTGCGACTGTAACTGCTGCAACGCTTCCGATTGATTCGTCCAATGAGCAACAATCGCCCTATCCAAATCATCACCCCCCAAAACCGTATCGCCATGGGTACTCAACACCTCAAAAACTCCATCCTCGATGGTTAACACCGACACGTCGAATGTTCCACCACCCAAATCATATACCAATACTTTTTTGGCCGCAAACCCACCTTCTACCTCCTCCTGAAAACCAATTCCGTATGCCAAACTCGCCGCTGTAGGTTCATTGATAATACGCAATACTGGCAATCCTGCTATCTTCGCCGCATCGCGGGTAGCCATTCGCTGACTGTCGTTAAAATACGCTGGAACCGTGATTACGGCGCCTGTAATATTGGCGTGCAAAATCCGTTCAGCCTTATCCTTTAACTCCTTTAATATAATAGCGCTTAACTCAATGGGCGTATAATACCTGCCGTCTACCAATATTCTCACCAATTGTTCGGTGTTATCGTCAATAATCCGATATCCGATTAATTCTTGCACCTTCGATACATCTTGGTAGCTTCTTCCCAACAACCGCTTCACCGAAAAAATGGTTCGCTCAGGCGCCGTAACCAATCCTCCCGTTGCCTTTTGGCCAACCACCGCATCGCCCCCTTCCAACAAACCCACCACCGATGGCACCAATCCACCCCACTCATCCACCAATACCTCAGGCGCACCCGTTCCCGGATTTACCCAAGCCACCAATGAATTGGTTGTACCCAAATCAATTCCTACTACCACATTGCCTTTTTCCGCTTGCGGTTCCTCTATCGAACCCGAAACCAAATTGATTTTTATTTTGCCCATCGCCCTGCAAAATTACAACTCCCAAGCTCAGAAATGAATGTAATTTTTCATGACAGTTTTATGACAATATACATACCTCCCTTCCCAATTATCCGCGATAACTTTGTGTCATCAAATTAGTAAAGCTACCGTGAATATGAAACGTTCCTTGATTTTTGGATTCGCCGCCAGTTTGTACCTCGCCGCCAATCCAGTAACTGCACAATCGTTAACATCCGACACCATCGTAATGGGTCCGGGTTATGCAAATTCTATTTACTACAATGTTTTAACAGGTGAAAAATCAAGTGCGGCTATGAACAGTTGGCACATGGCTCACACCACAGTTACACGCGATAACTGTATCCGTATCAACCATGCGGCTGGTATCGAAGTGTATGCTTATCCAAATGGCGATAATTCTAATTTTTCTACCATGGATACCACAGGATGGCATTCTTGGAAGAAGTTCTACAATGATGTTCACGTGCATGAAATGGGGGCCTTAAACCAACAGCCTAACCCAGGAAACATGTGGGATTTTAGCTGGGGCGTTTACGATCCTAACACGAAGGAAGTAACAGGCGATTCATTGTATTTATTCGTTCAATTATCTGGGGGTAAGCCTTCTCAATTCTACAAATTCATGCCCATCAAGCAGTTGGTTAACGGCAATTTGGTTTTCCGTTTGGCTACCATTGACGGCACAAAGGACATCACTGATACTTTGGTTACAGCTGATTTCCCTAACAAAAGTTATAAATATTACCATTTCTTAAATGGTGAAGTTAATCCTGAACCCAACAGAGACAATTGGGATGTGTTATTCACCCGTTATTATGCACCAACGCCAGCTCCAGGTGGTGGAACCGTGATGTATCTTTCTATGGGTGTTGAAAGCAAAAGAGGCACTCGTGTTAGCAAAATCCTTCCTGGCTCTTGGACAGATATCAATGATTTCTTAACAGCCAATGGTGGCGGTTTGCATTTGAATTATATTGATTCGGCATACCGCTTCCCAACCAGCAATGTGGGCTTAAACAAAGACTTAACCCGAATTGGCAGCGATTGGAAATCATTCAACAATACTACAGGTCAGTGGACAGTACATAGTGAAAACATGTACTTAGTAGAAGTTAACCCAAGAAACGGTGGCGATACTGAATTCGTTTATTTATCATTCTCTGAATTCGGTGGATCTGCAACCGGCCAGATTGTATTGAATCGCTATGTTGTACCCCGCATCCCAGGCGCTGTAAGCAAAACTTCTAAAGATTTAAATGTACAATTGTTCCCTAACCCTGCCAACGATTTTGTGGTATTGCAATTCGGAAAGAACTTAGGAAATGCTACCGTAAGATTGTTCAGCAATACAGGTGCTCAAGTGGCACAAACCCAGGTTTCTGCTACTGAAAACACAGGCACACAATTGCCAATCAATCACCTTATTACCGGAATTTATCGCTTGAATGTTGAAACTGCTATGGGCAGCCAAAGTTTCACATTTGTGAAGCAATAAGCACTCCCTGTACATACGAACCATCTAAGGTTTTCATAGTTTTAATTGTTAAGTTGAATCGATAGCCATGTTGATGCCCCTGAATTTAAGCCGGTTTTTCGCAGGTTTCTCATCAGGTTTATCAATATGGTTATCGTTTTCTTTTTTTGGGGCGATTCCTGTCCAAGCCCAAGCACAAATAAAGAATCCTACCAACATTGCTGTACAGAAAAAAATCCTGTCGCTCCCCGATTCTATCGTGGAAACATTTGACCCAGTGATTATTACGGGTGACGCTGTTACCAAAAAATCTTCTGATTTAACTTTCAATGCTTACGCCATTAACAGCAAAACCATGCAACAAATGGCAGCCCAAAACATTTCTGATGTTTTAAAATTCCAACCCAGTATCATGATTGCCCAAGACGGAGTTCTGGGGGCCGGCATGAGCATGCAAGGACTTGGCGGGCAATCAGTTAAAATATTAATAGACGGAGTTCCAATGGTAGGACGATTAAACGGCAACATTGATTTAGGTCAAATTCCCGTTAGTCAAATTGAGCGCATTGAGGTAGTGGAAGGTCCTATGAGTGTGATGTACGGTTCTGATGCTGTAGGCGGCATTATCAATGTGATCACCAAACAAGCCAAGACCAAACAAATAGCGGCCAATTTTTATAAAGATGGCACCAAAAATACCAATTTCGATTTCTCGAGCAACTGGCTTTTGAGAAAATCAACCCTGCTAACAGAAAACGGCGGAATCAATAAAAAAGGCGTTTACTGCGCACCAAAAAACTACCGCTTTGAACCCTATTTAGCCATTTCTGGCGGCCGTCAGTATTTTGATGGTATCGACTTCGACACTTCCAATCGTTCTTATAATTGGAAGCCCAAAACCAAATATTTTGGCAGTGTGGAATGGGGCTTATTACCAACAAGCAAGATATTAAAAACCCTTCCAAAATCCCTTACGGGAAACAACAGCACCCACCGTTTTAAACTCAATTACTTTAACGAATCTCTTTTGGATCGTTCCAACGCAGAATACAATTTAATTTCTATTACAGGATACAACAACCGCTTCTATACCAACCGATTGGATTTCACCCAGATAAGTTCTTGGAAACGCAATGTTTCGTCAACGCGTTATGTACCATTAATTTTACAACTAACCAATGGCTTCAACGGCTATTATCGCCATAATACCTTGTGGAGAAGGAATTTGGTAACGGGCGATGAGGTACTTTCCAACCCCAAGGAAATGGACACTACCCTAAATTTACAGTGGAATTCACGTTTGGTTGCCAGCATCAAAAGCAGCAATAAAATTCAATGGGTTACGGGTTATGAAAGCAATGTAGAAAGCTTAAAAACCAACCGTTTATTAGCGCATAAACCCATAACAGATATTGGCTTATACGCCCAAATGGAATACAAACCTTTGAATGCTCTATCAATTAGGCCAGGAGTAAGATTAATTTATAATTCCGCATTTGGTAGCAATCCCTTGCCCCAAATTTTGGGTAGTGGATGGAAATTTGCCCCTTTGCTTCCTTCCTTGCAATTGCGCTATCACCTCAGCAAACATTTAACTTTCCGCGCCAGTGCCGCTCAAGCATTCCGATCGCCCAGCATCAAAGAATTGTACTTTTTGTTTGTAGATATCAACCACAACGTGCGGGGAAATAGTGCTTTGAAACCCGAATTAGCCAACAGTTTGCAAGGTAGCTTGGATTACAAACACAGTTATTACAATTTGTGGGAAAAGTGATTAGCTATGGCGGAACTGGTGAATTTGCTTATTCTCAGAACAAATGGCAGATTGGCAGCGGTATCACCCAAATTTATTCCAAAAATTGGATAACCGATTCCAGTAATGCGCAACAATGGCGCACTTTACAAGCTTCCATTAACAGTACTTATCGCTTGAAAAAACAACATGCGCAAATTCAGTGTTTTGTGCGATACAGCGGCAAGAATTTCATTTTAACCAGCGATGGGCAGGCCTTTACCGTTCATCCCTATACTTGGGTTGACTTGAATGCAAACAAAACGTTTTC
>JAGKXC010000191.1 GCA_021151535.1 Sphingobacteriia bacterium
AATTGAATCTGCACAGCCACCTTGGATGCTTGCTACCAACGTTACGTTGTAGGTAGTAGTTTGTTTTACGTTGAAATATTTAACAGGATCTGAGTTACCACTGTAAGTTCCATCTCCAAAATCCCATGAGTAGCTGATCTGTCCATCAGGCCATGTAGTATTGTTAACAAACACTACTGCATCCCCAGCACATACATCTGATGCACTGAATCCTGCTTTTGGCTGTGTTAATACGTTCAACTCTTTGCTGATAGTTGATGAACATCCGTTGGTCAAGGTTACATTCAAGGTTACTGTCTTTGGTCCCAATGATTTCCATGTGTGGGTGTAGTCTTTTGAAGTCTTAACTGTTCCATCTCCCATGTTCCATGAGTAGTTTGCAGTTGAGCCTGATACATCCAATGTTGTGTTGGTGAATTCAGTTGGTGTGATTGAACATGCTGGAGTATGAGTGAAGCTAGCCTTTGGTGACTCTCTTACTACTACTTGCTTGGTCAATTCATCTTTACATCCAAATTCAGAAGTAACAGTTAATTTAACATTCTTGGTTCCTGCTGATGAGAAAGTATAAGTTGGGTTATCATCGGTGCTTACGCTTCCGTTATCGTTGAAATCCCAATAGCTACCTATCAATCCACCACCAATTGAAGAACTGTTAGTGAATGTAAATTCGTCGTTATCGCAAATACCTGATTTGTTTGTCCAGCTTGCTGTTGGCTTATCAAATTGGTAAACACGTTGTGTTTGCTCTGCAATACATCCGTTCAAATCCGCTCTCAAGGTTACTGAATAAGCACCTGCTTTTGGACTGTTGGAATATCATTCACTACCACAGTTGTTTTCTTGGTGAAGATGAAACCATAAGGCATGGTCTTAGCTGTCAATACAACATCATAAGATCCTGATTTAGGGAAACGGAATACAGGTTCTGGGGCATTTGAAGTATCAGCTGCACTTCCAGTTCCGAAGTTCCAGAAATATTCTAACGCTGCACTTGGCTTGATGTTAGACTTGTTTTCAAACAACACATCTGATCCATCACAAATCTTGCTTGGGAATTTGAAATCAGGTGTAGCTGATGGGAAAATCAATAGATTACGCTTACAGATGCATACCAGTTCGCTGGAGATGTTGTACCGTATGAAGAGTTATTATAAACTCGTGGAGCTGGAATGTCATAATAAACAGGAACGTTTACAATGGTAACATCGAAGGGACGGCTCAACTGATAAACAGGGTTATTAGGCGTAGAAGTTTTGCTTGAGAAAACATATTTCGCTCCACCTGGTGCTGGCTTTACTGTAGTAGTATATGTGAAACTATTGTTAGTTTGATAATCGTCATTGATATCGATATAAATCTTGATAGAAGTAGATCCAGCAATTGAAAGAACCAATTTCTTATCAAACTTGATCTTCAATGAATCGCCAGGAAGAATTTTGTTCTTTACCCACATTTTATAAGGAGTACCTCCATTTACACTGTACGCAACATTAAAGTTGTAGATGGTATCGGTATAAGTATTTTTTACAGTAAGATCAACATCTGTTTCATATCCTGCGCAAACACTTGAAGCAATTTTAAATGTTGTACTTGAGGCCTTGATATCCATAGAATCTTCGTAAGCGCCGCGGTCTGAAGAACCTACCTGACGGTTTTTACGAGATTGATCCATAGGAACCAATGCTACTGTTGGTACGTTGTTTTGTGTCTCAAAGCAATTTGAACGATAATCGCCATTTGCTTGATCACGGAAACTTGGGTTAGTATAGTTATTATACTTCGCACCGGTATTGTTGTTCCAAGATGAGTAATCAGAATAACCACTTGTACCAAAGCACCAGTATTGGTTAACCATCATAGGGAAATAGAAAGAATTATATTCACAACTCTTGATATTGCTTGAGTTGGAATTATACAAATACACTACGTATGCATAATAGTTTGATGCAATTTGGGTAATATTTCCATCAAAATAAACCTGAGATTGAGATTCTTGAACCAACCAACCGTATGTAAAGTGGTAAGAATAAGATGAGTAACTTGAAATCAGTGTATTCTGGCGAATGTTCGCAGTATAACCTGAGTTATAGTTATATGAATAAACATTGTAGTTACCGTAATAACCGTAGTTATCAGCAATGATATTAGAAGTAACATCTACGTTGTACAAATAATACCAGTATAGACCATAGAAATAACCTTGGTTAGACGCAGTTGTATTCTTAGTAATCTTGTTTCTGTTGATACCCCAAGAACTATAGTAATAGAACTGAGTTGCATAGAAGTAGTATCCAGACCAGTTATTGGTGATTACGTTATCTTCAAACAAGTTCTTAGTTCTGTAGGTATTATAGATATAGTAGCAATAAAAAGTATAAGCATAACCAGTACCCGCTTGACCAAAATAACAATTCTTCACAGTATTGAATGTAATGTTATAGTCAGAGCCATACATCAAGTAGAAAGGATAACAGCTGTATCCAGATGAATAACAACGCAAGTTATCAATGGTATTACCCTTTAAATTCACGATATAATCATAATACATATAGAATGTATATG
>JAGKXC010000072.1 GCA_021151535.1 Sphingobacteriia bacterium
GAAATAATATCATTAATGTATTGCGTTTGAATATAAAATTAAATCTATTTGATCGCATTAAATACATTGGTATAAAACAAGCCAAAGGCAACATAAACTCATGATTGCCTTGAGAAAAAACGGCAAACGCAGTATGTAGAATAATCATGATTCCCAATGTAAAATAGCCTTCATGAGATTTTTCACGATTTAAATCTGCCCATATAATCATGTTTGTCTTGGATAAATTAGATTGAGTATTGTCTGTTGATTTTTTGAAATTGAAAAACTTCCGAACTTCTAGTAATAAGAGACAAAATACTACTAAAACCAGCAATTGAGCAATTTTATCGCCCTTTATTAAAATCACTGTACTGCCTTTGAATTCAACAAAAGTGCGTATGAAATTTACTGTTGAAAAAACCAAAGTTTTCAAACTCCAGGAAGTTTCTACTTGGCCTGAAATGACATCCTGAAAAACCAGTGCGAAAATTTGAATATGGTAAACTTGAGCTGCAAATAAATAATAAACTAACCACCAGAATCCCACAATGAGTAATCCTATTGAGATTATCGATCCTTTAGAAAATCCTAATTTCTCATTGAATCGAATACTTCCAGTAAAAATCGCCAAACATCCCCATATAGCGGTTTGATGAAACAATGGAGCTAGGAAACAGAAGAAAATTACCAGTAAGAAATGTAATTTGGATTGTGATTGTATTGCTTTTAGCCAAAATAAAAAGGCCACAACAATCAACAAAAGTGGTATAATATAGGTCTCATTTTCAAAAGAATAGCGATTAAAACTCATGCTCAGGGATATAAAACCTAACAAAACCAATTGTGCTGAATCAGTTATTTGGGGAATTAGTAATCGGTTGATTTTTACTAAAAATAAGAGGATGATACCAGAGAAAATAATATTAATTGAAGTTAATAATTCTATAGCTCGAGCCGCTTTACCACCTAAAAGAATATAAAGTTGATACCAAAAATGCTGAAAATATTGAAATATAAGGTGATGCCCATTCTTTAAATCGCCTTTCAATAAATCACAAGCATAACCCCAACCATCGCCGGTATGATCGAATGGCAGCAGCCAAACTAAGTACAATCGCACCACAGTGAATAACAAAATCCATATATAAATGGGATTTCTGTAATTACGCATACCACAAATATAAGCCCTTGGTTATCTTTGCAAGGTGGATAAATCGTTAGAGCTGCCTATTTTGAAACTAATTGGTTCTGTAGCAGATGCTATGGATGTGCGCGCTTGGGTTGTTGGAGGATTTGTTCGAGATATCATTTTAAACCGTGAAACCAAAGATATAGATATTGTTGTTGTAGGTTCAGGCGTGGCATTTGCAGAAGCGGTTGCCGCCAAATTGAAAGAGGAACACTCCTTAGCAGTTTTTCGTAATTTTGGCACAGCACAGTTAAAAATGGGTGATTACATCATCGAATTTATTGGTGCGAGAAAAGAAAGTTACCGTCAGAATTCACGAAAACCCATAGTAGAAGACGGTACATTAGAGGATGATCAAATCCGACGTGATTTTACCATCAATTGTTTGTATATTTCATTGAATAACGATGATTACGGGCAATTATATGATCCTTTTAATGGTATCCAAGATTTGCAAAATGGTATTATTAAAACTTGCGCAGATCCAGAATTAACTTTTAGTGATGATCCTTTAAGAATGCTTCGGGCGATTCGCTTCGCTTGTAGACTAGACTTTAGAATTGAATTAAAGTCGTTCGAAGCCATCAAATCCAATGCCCATCGTATTGAAATTGTTTCTCAAGAGCGAATTTCAGATGAAATTAACGGTATGATTTTGTGCGAGAAACCGTCCAGGGCATTTGAGATGCTGTTTAAAACCGGTTTACTGCAAATCATTTTACCTGAAATGGTAGCACTGCACGGTATTGATACCATTAATGGGAAATCACATAAAGACAATTTTTATCACACTTTACAAGTATTAGATAATATCGCCCTACATACCCAGAATGTATGGTTGCGTTGGGCCGCAATTTTGCATGATATTGCTAAGCCAGCAACAAAAAGATTTGACCCAAAAGTGGGATGGACTTTTCACGGTCATGAAGATAGAGGAGCTAGGATGGTAAAGGGCATTTTTAGAAGATTGAGATTGCCATTGGATGAGAAGATGAAGTATGTAGAAAAGTTAGTTTTACTTCATTTGAGACCTATCGTATTGAGTAAGGAAACGGTTACTGATAGTGCTGTAAGGAGATTGATTGTGGATGCCGGCGAACATGTAAATGATTTGATTACGTTATGTAGGGCTGATATAACCAGTAAAAACGAAGCCAAAGTTGAAAAACATTTGAGGAATTTGGTACTTGTTGAGCAAAAAATTGAAGAAGTATTAGCCAAAGATGAATTGAGAAATTGGCAACCTGTGCTTTCAGGTAATCATATTCAAGAAAATTTCATCATTACCAATCCCAAGCAAATTGGGATAATCAAAGAGGCTGTGCGAGAAAAGATATTGGATGGTGAAGTAGAAAATGAGATTCAAGCGGCACTCAATGCGGCCGTATTGATAGCTAAATCTTATGGAATTCAGCAAAAAAAACGCTGAATAAATTCGATTACTTTAATTTTTTAAGGCGAGACTATAAATTCAAAGCCAATTTTTTCATGATTCATGGCAATTATTGAACAGAATTTCAGATTTTTGTAACTTTAAGTTATTATGTTACAAATCGCTCAGATTAGAAAGAATGCAGATGCTATCATCGAAAGATTGAAAATTAGAGGAATCGATGCAGAAACAGTTATTGGGGAAGTTTTAATTGCCGATGAAAATAATAGGGCGTTGAGAACCCAAATGGAACAGCTTCAAGCTAATCTGAATAATATTTCATCGGAAATTGGCGATTTGTATAAATCTGGTAAAAAAGCAGAAGGCGATCAACTCAAAGCTTCAACAGTAGAGTTGAAAGATCAGTTGCGAGATATTACCGTATTGGTGGAAGATGGCGAGAAGACCTTAACCCAATTATTGCTTACAATTCCAAACACGCCACAGTTAAATGTGCCTTTGGGGAAAACTCCTGAAGATAATGTTACTGTTTTAGAACATGGAAGCAAGCCGCAATTGCCAGCCAATGCATTACCACACTGGGAATTGGCTTCAAAATATAACATCATTGATTTTGAATTGGGAGTCAAGGTAACTGGTGCAGGTTTCCCAGTTTACAGAGGGAAAGGAGCAATTTTACAACGTGCTTTAATTCAATTTTTCCTTAATGAAGCCAATGCCAATGGTTATACCGAAATCCAACCACCCTTGATGGTAAATGCAGATTCTGGCTATGGTACAGGTCAGTTGCCGGATAAAGAAGGACAGATGTATCACGTGGGTGTGGATGATTTATATTTGATTCCAACAGCAGAGGTTCCTATTACCAATTTATATCGCGATGTAATTTTGGATGAAAAGCAATTGCCTATTAAAAATGCGGGTTACACACCTTGTTTTAGAAGAGAAGCGGGTAGCTATGGCGCTCATGTTAGAGGATTGAATCGTTTGCACCAATTTGATAAAGTGGAAATTGTACAAATTGTAAAGCCTGAAGATTCAAACGATACATTGGAAGTGATGCAAAATTATGTGCAGAATTTGTTGCAGAAGCTTGGACTTCATTATCGTGTTCTGTTATTGTGTGGTGGCGATATGGGCTTTACCAGTGCTAAAACTTACGATATGGAAGTTTGGAGTGCAGCCCAAGAAAAATGGTTAGAATGCAGTAGTGTTAGTAATTTCGAAACCTTCCAAACCAATCGTCTGAAGTGCAGATACAGAAATGCAGAAGGCAAAACTGAATTGGCCCATTCATTAAATGGTTCAGCTTTGGCGCTGCCTAGAATTGTAGCAGCAATTTTGGAAAATTATCAAACAGAAAATGGAATCGTGGTTCCAGAAGTTTTGAGATCTTACACGGGGTTTGATTTGATTAATTAATTTTTCTGGCGATGGAAACTACGCAAATTCCGACTTCTAAATTTGATTGGGATGCACCAACGTCGTTAGACCAATTGTTAAACGATGTACTGAAAATTCAACAATTCCCCGATTTGCTTGCTAAGGTGTTGCGCAATATTCAAGACGAACATCTTGCTTATAAATACCGCAAGGGTGGATGGAATATTGCTCAGATTGTTCATCATTTGGCGGATTCTCATCTCAATGCTTTTATTAGAACAAAGCATATTTTGGCTCAAGATACAGATAGTATTCAGCCATATGATGAAAACAAATGGGCGGAGATGGTGGATTATACCTTTCCACTTGAGTCTAGTGTAATAATGATATTGGGCGTACACCAAAGATGGTCACTTTTATTGTTAGATGCATTGAAAAATCCGGTAACGGAGTTAGTTAAAACATTATCACATCCGGAATCCAAACGCAATGTTAGTTTAAGTGATTTGATTCGTTTGTATGCTTGGCACGGGGAACATCATTTATCGCAAATTTTACAAGCGATGAACAATCCTGTAATTGAGTAATGATTCTTAGATTTTCCCTTTAATTGAAAATGTAACAAGGGAATAATTTGAAGAGTTTGGAGTTAGTTATAATGTCGAAATACTTTCCAGATCTGATAGGGAACTTTAATAAAGTCTTTCATTCCAATCTTTGATCCTTTTACATCTACCCAAGCCCTAAGTGGAACTTCAATTATAGTAGACTTTACTTGTTTGCCTAGCTTGTTTCTCATTCGTAACAGAATTTCAACATCGAATAACCATGCGGTAACGAAGGGTTTTTCGATAATCAATTCTGCAATTTCCTCTTTGAATATTTTTGCACCGCATTGGGTATCATGCACTTTCCAACCCAAGCCTTGGCTAATGAAAGTAGCAAATAAACGACCTGAATAATGCCTGAAAATAGTACGATTAATTTCTGCACCCAATCGCGCAATTCTGGATCCCATAATCATTAGGTATTCTTGGTTTTCTGTAAAATGAAAAAACCAAGGTAACTCATGAAATGAGGTTGCTAAATCTGCATCCCAAAATCCAAAGTATGCAAATTTTGTTTGTGGTTTTTCTCCAGCGCCAATTAGCGATAAATCTATATCTTTATTGGGAATGGAGTAGGTGAGTCCAGTTTGTATCGCCCCGGCTTTTCCTTGATTCTTTGCGTAGGAAACAACAAAGCAGCGGTTATTTAATTCTTCAGGAAGTTGATGCTGAAACTCAATTAAAATTTCATGGGTATTATCCTTACTGCCATCATTTACAAATGCAATTGTTAGAAAAGGATATAACTGCAAAGCTTCTTGAAAAAGTACAGATTGAAATCGTTCTGATTCATTATAACAAGGAACAACGATGCAGCAGTTTTGGTTCATGGAATAAAAGCATGCAAATTAAGTGATAATTTGTACAATTTGGCTCCATTTCATATTATTTCTGATATTACAACATTAGATTTGTAGTAATAATGCAAGTGTATCAAAACATCTTACAGACCATTGGCAATACACCGATGGTGAGACTGAATCGAATTGTGAAAGATTTGCCTTGTGAGGTATATGCCAAAATTGAAACTACCAATCCTGGTAATTCTATCAAAGATCGAATGGCGTTGAAGATGATTGAAGATGCTGAGGCATCAGGGGCATTGAAACCCGGTGGTACTATTATTGAGGGAACTTCTGGGAATACAGGTATGGGACTTGCAATCGCCGCAGTTATTAAAGGTTATAAGTGCATTTTTACTACTACTGATAAGCAATCTAAAGAAAAAGTTGATGCTTTGAAGGCGTTTGGAGCTGAAGTAATTGTTTGTCCAACTGATGTAGACCCCGAGGATCCGAGAAGCTATTATAGCGTTAGTACTAGATTGGCGAATGAAATTCCCAATGCTTGGAAGCCAAATCAATATGATAATTTGAGTAATTCCAAGGCGCATTACGAACAAACTGGACCTGAAATTTGGAATCAAACAGCGGGTAAAATAACCCATTTGGTTGTGGGAGTGGGAACCGGTGGAACCATTTGCGGTACTGGCAGATTTTTGAAAGAACAAAATCCCAATATTTCAATTTTGGGTATTGATACATATGGTTCTGTATTTAAAAAATACAAGGAAACAGGAATTTTTGATAAAAATGAGATTTATCCTTACATCACAGAAGGAATCGGAGAAGATTTTTTGCCTGCAAATGTTGATTTTTCTATCATTGATCATTTTGAAAAAGTAACCGATAAAGACGCGGCAGTAATGACCCGTAGAATTCCTCGTGAAGAGGGCATTTTTGCAGGAAATAGCGCAGGATCTGCTGTCGCTGGATTACTACAAATGAAAGATCGCTTTAAAAAAGACGATATTGTAGTAATAATTTTCCATGATCATGGTACGCGTTATTTAGGCAAAATGTTCAATGAAGATTGGATGAGAGACCGTGGATTCATTGAAGCAGAACCCAAGAAATTGGCGATGGATTTGGTTGTAGGTCATGTTAGCTTGCCATTGCTTACAGCTTCTGTTTCGCAAAATTGCAATGAAGTATTTGCATTAATGCAGAAGTTTAAGATCTCTCAATTACCAGTAAAAGATGATAACGGGAATTTTGTTGGATCAGTGGAAGATAAAAATCTCTATGCAGCTTTATTGCAGCAAAAAATAACCATGGCAGATTCAATTCAATCCATCATGGGATCGCCATATCCAATTGTATCCCACAGTGATTCAATTGAGAGAGTTTCATCGCTAATAAACGATGAGAATTCTGCTGTGTTAATGATGGATATGGGTGGGAATTGGCATATTATCACCAAACAAGATATTATTGAGGGTTTTGTTTCATAAAATTAAATGTAGATGTCAGTAATTATTAAATCCGCAGAACAGATTGAAGGTATTAGAGCCAGTAGTAAATTGGCAGCTGAAACACTAAAATACTTGGAACAATTTGTAAAGCCAGGTATTACAACTTTAGAAATTGATAGGAAATGTGAAGAATTTGTTCGAGATCATGGTGCAATCCCTGCAACAAAGGGTTATCGCGGTTACAAACATTCTTCTTGTATTTCTCCCAATGATGTTATTTGTCATGGTGTTCCCAACCAATATGAATTGCGTGATGGTGATATTGTAAATATTGATGTTACAACCATTTTAGGTGGTTATTATGGTGATACCTGCAAAATGTATTTCTCTGGAGTAGTATCCGATTATGCCAAAAGATTGGTTGAAGTAACCAAAGAATGTTTGCATGTGGGTATGGCTCAATGTAAACCAGGGAACAAAATGGGGAATATTGGTTATTATATTGCTGAACATGCGCACAAAAATGGATATAGTGTGGTTTACGAGTTCTGTGGTCATGGTGTTGGCGTTAAATTTCATGAAACCCCTGATGTACCTCATATTGCAGATTTAAATACTGGTTTGGTAATGAAGCCTGGTATGACATTTACCATTGAACCAATGATCAATGCCGGTAAAGCCAGAGCTAAAATTGATAGAAAAGATGGCTGGACCGCTAGAACCATAGATGGAAAATTAAGTGCGCAATTCGAACATACCATTTTAATTACTGAAACTGGTTATGAAGCACTTACGGATGTTTTTCATGACTTTTAATTCCAAAATATGATTAAGGTTTATTCAATACCAACAGGTAACTTTCATTTGGATGGTGGAGCCATGTTTGGTGTAGTTCCAAAAACAATCTGGGAAAAGCAAGTTCCAGCCAATGAAAAGAATTTATGTAATTGGGCGATGCGATGCATGCTGGTTCAAAATACAAGTTTGGGTAAGAATATCTTAATCGATACAGGAATTGGGAATAAGCAATCAGAAAAGTTTTTCAGCTTCTATGATTTAAATGGGAACGATACGCTAATTTCTTCACTGGCAAAACTGGGACTGGCTCCATCGGATATTACCGATGTGCTTTTAACACATTTGCATTTTGATCATGTTGGTGGTGCAGTTTTCCAAAATGATGCTGGTGGATTAGAATTAACTTTTCCCAACGCTAATTATTATGTCCATCAGGTACAGTGGCTTCATGCTCATAATCCTAATCCCCGAGAAAGAGCTTCATTTTTGTCAGAAAATTACAGTTTGCTAAATGAAAAAGGGGTTTTGAGTTTTTTGAATCAGGACGATTTATTACATGATTGTATTGAAATTCAAGTTTTTAATGGTCATACACTCGGTATGATAGCACCAATTATTCATGCAGATTTTGGTAAGGTAATGTATGGTGCCGATTTAATTCCTTCAGCACCACATATTCCAGTTAATTATGTTATGGGGTATGATATTCAACCATTGATAACAATGGAAGAAAAAGCTAAAATTTTAAAGCGATTATTTGAAGAAGAGATTTGGTTATTCTTTGAACATGATGAAAAGAATGAAATGTCAAAAGTTACCAAAAACGAAAAAGGTGCTTATTTAGCCAGTGATTTTACACAATTAGACAAAATGGAATAAAATAAAAAATCCCCTTTATCGGGGATTTTTTATTTGCTTTAAATCAAATTGAGATTTTATTGCTTTAAGAACTTTTGAAGGTCAAATTCATCACCAGTAAGTTCATAGTAAATACTTGCAATTGCTTCAATCGCCAATTGCTGGGTTTGAGCGTTACTATTGTTTAAGTTGCTGGCTTGACCATACATATTCATGTTTGTAACGTCTTGTTGCATCTTATAAGCTTCTGCTCCTAAGGCATACAAACGACTGTCTAATGGGTTTAACGGGATGTTCTCTTGCAAAGTTGCAAGTGCCTCAGCTGGTTTCCCTTTCATCAATTCCGCTTGAGCTTTGTTAATGAAACCATCCGTGTCCTTGGGACGGTATCCAATGTACTCATGCATTAAGGCAATCATATTGTCGTATTTCTGTTGCTTCATGTAAAAATCATACATGGAGAAAATTAATTTAGAATTCTCTGGGAAATACGCTCTTCCTTTTTTGCATAGATCAATGGCTGAATCCAACATGTTTTTGCTAGCATAGGCAGCTGCCAAATAAACATATATTTCAGATCTACTCGGATCCTTGCTTAGGTAATTTTTTAATTTTGCTATACCCAAATCAAAATTATTGTTTTCAATAGCTTTAATCCCATCGAAATCATCCGAATTGGGCCTTTCAATTACTATACCCACAGGTACGCCATCAACCATAGGTTGGAAAACCGTACCGGTTGGTTTGAATTCACCACTAATCAAGCGAGCTTGATCAAAATATGCATTGTAGAATATACAATAATCCCATTTTTTGGATGAACGATCATCAAATCGAGAATAACCTACGTGTACGTTCTTATCGTTTCGGCAATAATATTTCACATGTTCCATTCCATAGGATAGAACCTCATAATTTCTTTCTGGGTGTTTTCTTGCTACATTTTCTAAAAACCATTCAGTACTTGGTTTTAAGCTGGCCAAATAGTAATCCAACTCATAATTTCCATACGCTTTCTTCGTGCCGCCATAAATTTCATTGAAATATACATACGATAAAGGATGGTTTTGTGCGATATGTTTTGCAGGTAGTATAAAGCCAATTATCAATACAATCATTGAAATCATTTTACCTGGTATTTTGAACTTATCTAAAAAGGATCCTAACCAATAGAATCCCATAACTGCTAAAATAACAAAGGACGGCAGAGTAAACATTATCTGACGGATACCACCATAAACTTGAGATTTCTGGATGTATATATAAACAATGGGGAACACTGCAGAGAACAATATTAAAAACAACTCCAAAGAGAAATGTTTCTTGTTTTGGAACAAAAATCCAAAGAAAAGCCCCAATCCTAATAGAATAATAGTAGGTGTTGTAATCCAAAGATATTTAGTAAGATAGCTTAATGGTAGCATATCTGAATCATACAACTTGCCGTCGAAAAGTTGTCTTAATGATACTGAGTAATTCGTAAATTCTTTCAGTGCTTTCATCGGGTGATTTATGGGGTCGTCCCAACCGTATGGCCAAGGGAAAATACCTACTACATAAGAACTTAATCCAAGAACCAAAAGTGCAAAAATTGCTGCACCACCATGTTTCCATTTTAACTTTAGAAAATTTCCTAATCCAATGGATTGGATATACTTTAAGCCACCGTGCATCATAAAAAT
>JAGKXC010000192.1 GCA_021151535.1 Sphingobacteriia bacterium
GGAACACGCATTACAACTGCATTCTCAGCAACACTGAAAGCCGCTGTTACTTGGTCGTTATTCGCAGTAAATTCTTCAATGGCAGTTTTATTTACAAATTTGATATTGCCAGTGGCAGTTTTATATACTTGAGCTTTTGATTGAATAACAAACAAACTGGCTACGGCGATGATAATGAACTTTTTCATATAGATTTTTTTATTCGTTTAAATTAATGATTTGAAGTTGAATCGGTTTCGTGTTCGTGCGATGTAGATACATCGGGTTTAACAGGTTTGTGTTCAATGATAGCGCAACGACTTAATTTCATTTGCTTTCCACTTACTTCATCCAATAACGCCATTGCTGGATCATCAGATACAGTAGAACTTGGAATTTCTAATCCATTACACACACATTGAATGGTAATTTGATCACCTACCAACAACCCTGCCAATTCTGATTTCATACTAGCATCGAAATTGGCATAAACCTCCATAGGCCATGCATTTTGGCTATTGCCCAATTGTAAAGTAACACTTGAATCGCCGGTGATATCCAATATTTCAGCATCGAATCTCACAGATTTATTGATGTATGTAGCAAAATTCTTGCTAGCTGAAGTATCTTTATCTAACTCTTGCAACCAAACACCCATATCTTTGTTAAAATCGGCTTCACCCGTGCTACTCACTGAAGCTGGCTTGAAATAAAAATACACACCAATTAAAACTCCAATGAAAATTGTACTAATAACTGCGATGAAAATTCCTTTTTTATTCATTTTTCCTTGATTTTTGTACTTATAAAATTTCGAATCCCAAATTTACAATCATGAATTCTTACAACAAAATTACTCTATACCCCCTATGGTCGTTGAAAATAGTTGTTATTTTTTACGCCTTAGTTATCCTCACCCAGTCCACATTCGCCCAACAAACCACTGTATATAAACGTGTTGCGGCACAAAAAATTTATACCGCCGACACCAATTTTAGAACCGTTGAAGCCATGGTTTACAGCGATGGTAAAATTGTGTACTTGGGTAAAAAACAATTGGCAGATAGTCTTTATCCCAATTCAGAAAAACTAGACTTCCCCAATCAAACCATTTTACCAGGATTCATAGACGCTCATACCCACTTGTTGGGCTATGCCAAAATGCAAGTTCAGGTTGACCTAACTGGAGCAAAATCGGTAAAAGAAATCATCAAAAGAATTAAAAAATACCAAACAACACACAACCAAAACACTTGGATTATTGGCCGCGGTTGGGACCAAACCTTATGGCAAGGTAAAAATGGCAAATCATCCATGATGACCATCAAAAACTTCCAAGCATTGAATGCCGCTTTCCCTAATCAGGCTTTGTGCTTAAGCCGAGTGGATGGACATGCCATTTGGATTAACGAAGCAGCCATTAAATCGTTGAAATGGCCCGTGAATCAAGCTTCTTTGGTTGGGAATGTAGAACAAATACAAGTGATAGGAGGCAGCAAATCATCGCCCTATAAAATTACCGTACCTATTTTACCGGGTGGAAGTTTTGAACTTGAAAATGGCGCATTTACTGGCGTATGTATTGATGCGGCGGCCAATGCGGTAAAGGCATCGATTCCTGAAATGCCTTATTCCCAATGGGAGCAATCGCTTAAAAATAGCGTTCAAGATTGTTATAAAAATGGCATTATTGGCATTACAGAAGCCGGATTAGGCAGGGCTGATATCGATATTTTATCCAACATTTACGA
>JAGKXC010000073.1 GCA_021151535.1 Sphingobacteriia bacterium
AACAGAGATCGCCAGTATTTACATGGAGATAACGTATTTATCCCTGTAGATAAGAATGCGGTATTGGCTTCTGGTGTTGTATCGCAGAAAGATGCTAATTTGATAGAAGATACCATTAATATTAATGTAGGTGGAAGATATGTTTCCAAGGGCGATTTGTTGGTGTTGGATTTGATTTCTAACAATGCAAAAACGGGTTGGAAGCGTCCAATTTATTTCACCAGTGTGAGCGGATTGGATTTCTATGAATTGAATAGCTATTTGCAGTTAGAAGGTTTGGTTTACAAGTTTGTACCAATCAACGGCGGACAGATGTCTAGAGAGCCAAATCGCATTAACGAAGAGCAGTTGTACAACAACTTGGTTAAGAATTACAAGTACTATGGAATGAAGGAGAAGAAGAACTTCTATTTGGATGAGAAAGCTTCTTACGTTCCAACGGATTATGCGAAGTGGGGATTGTATTCTGCAAAAACCTCTCAGGGTCATATTGATCAGTTCAAGCGCATTCAAGAAGCGGTGAACAAGGGAGAAATCAAGGCAACTGCAACCCGTGCAGAGGTGGCTAAGATGGGCGCAAACATTGGCGGATTTGCTACTGTTGCGGATTATTTGGCTGGCGAAGCGGGCAAATTGGAAGAGTATCGCAAGCGTGGTATTGAGGTATTGAATAAAATTTTAACTGAAATTCCAAATGACGTAATGCCATTGAGAAGAGATATGAAGGCTGAGTACGCTTATGCGTTCATGGATTTGGGAGCTGATAAAGAAGCGAAGAAGATGTTGGATGATTGCATCAATGATTGTGTGCAGTATGGAACATACTTCGAAAGATGGAGTGATCAAATGTTTGGTATGCGTGAGGTAGAGATTTCACAAGAGATTGTGAAAACAGCTATCCAACGATGCGAGCAGAACGGTCATGCAGATTGGGCTAAGGAAATTAGGAACAAAGCTGCGGCTATCTTGCAATAAACTGAATTTGAACAATTTAATAAAAAGGTAGGCCCAGTGCCTACCTTTTTCGCACATGGAGAAATCACAAAAAGACACATTTATTTTCGGCATTCATCCGGTGATGGAGGCTTTGGAGGCAGGCAAGACGATTGATAAGGCTTGGTTGTTGGAGGGACATTTACAGGGGCAATTGTTAGAGGTAATGAAGTTGTTCCGCGCTCGAAACATCATTTGGAAATCAGCACCCCCTGAGAGGCTGAATCGAATGGTAAAAGGAAATCATCAGGGGGTAATTATATCCATGAGCGCGGTTGAATTTGCGCAATTGGATGTTGTTGTTGCTGATGCTTATGAGAAGGGTGAAGATCCTTTTATTTTGATATTGGATGGTGTAACGGATGTTAGGAATTTTGGGGCGATTGCCAGAACAGCAGCTTGTGCCGGTGTTCATGCCATATTGGTTCCAGAGAAAGGTTCTGCGCCTTTGAGTTCGGATGCAGTAAGAACGTCTGCTGGCGCATTGATGAAATTGCCTGTATGCAGAACACAATCTTTGTATCACGCGATAAGACAGTTAAAAAATAGCGGTTTACGGATTGTTGGTGCATCGGAAAAAACACCACAAGGATTATATGATTCTGATTTGAGCGGACCTATAGCCATTGTTATGGGATCGGAAGATACAGGATTGAGCACAGATACCTGGAAGCAATGCGATGAGGTTGTGAAAATTCCGATGAGCACCAAAGGTGTTGGTAGTTTGAATGTTTCTGTTGCTGCTGGTTTGGTTACCTACGAAGTGTTGCGTAGCCGATTGAAAGGCAAATAATTTTTGGGTTTTCGCGTTGTAGGAATTCCACTATCGCCCGATAAAATGAACTTCTAAGTTATGGATGAAAATCAAGCAATCATGATGGTAGATTTGGTGAAGCAGTATCACCGATTGGAATCGGAAATTGACGCTGCCATGAAGCAAGTTTTGCATCAAGGCAACTTTATTCAGGGCAAGGAAGTTCGGTTGTTTGAGCGGGAATTGGCTGCTTATATGGGCAATTCTGCTGAAGTAATTGGCTGTGGCAATGGCACAGATGCCTTGCAGTTGGCTTTTATGGCGTTGGATTTGCCTAAAAATGCGGAAGTAATATTACCGGCATTCACCTATGCTGCCTTGGCTGAGGTGGTATTGTTATTGGGTTTAAAACCTGTTTTTGTAGATGTAGATCGCAATACTTATTTGATTGATTGTGCATTAATTGAACGTGCAATTACAGTAAATACCAAAGTCATTGCGGTGGTACATTTGTTTGGACAGATGGCCAATATGGATGCGGTAATGGGCATAGCGAAGAAACACAATTTATATGTGGTAGAAGATGCAGCCCAAGCTATTGGCAGCTATTATAGCGGTGAAATGGTTAGTGGATTTGCTGGTAGCATTGGCGATGTTGGTACAACGTCATTTTTTCCGAGCAAAAACTTGGGATGTTATGGCGATGGAGGGGCTGTTTTTACGAAAAATAAGGATTTGGCGAAGAAAATTGCTTCTTTGGCCAATCATGGTCAAAACACCAAATATTATCACGAATGGGTGGGTATAAATTCCCGTTTGGATACTTTGCAGGCGGCAATTCTGCGGGTAAAGTTGCAACATTTACAGTTGTTTACGGAAACTAGGCAGAACAGGGCAAACGTTTATCGCCAGGGATTACAAAATTTGGTTGAAGCGGGGCATATATTTTTACCTGAATTGGCGGCGAATAGCACTCATGTATTTCATCAATTTACTTTACAGTTAACGGCTGGTGAAAAAAGAGAGGCCCTTCGCAAATTTTTGTTAGATAATGGTATACCAAGCATGGTGTATTATCCGCTACCTTTGCACCACCAAAATGCTTATCGGCAGGACGTGGAATTGCCAGTGTCTGAAGGCTTGTGTGAAAGTGTATTAAGTTTGCCAATCTGTCCTGAATTGAGCATAGAAAATCAGCAGAGAATTATTGAGAAAATGCAGTTGTTTTTTGCTGGAAATTGAAAGAATAAAACGAATTAAAGATTAAATGAAAATAGCAGTAGTTGGAACCGGTTATGTAGGTTTGGTGAGTGGAACCTGTTTTGCTGAAACGGGGAATGACGTAATTTGTGTGGATATCGACCAAAACAAGGTTGATAAATTATCAAATGGTGAGATTACGATTTTTGAGCCGGGTTTAGAGATTTTGTTTAAGCGCAATTTGAAAGAAGGAAGATTAACCTTCACAACGCGTTTGGAAGATGCTGTTAAGGATAGTTTGGTGATATTCTTGGCGTTGCCAACCCCTCCAGGTGAAGGTGGTGCCGCTGATTTGAAATATGTTTTGGGTGTAGCGGATCATTTGGGTAAGATCATGACCGACTACAAAGTGATTGTTGACAAGAGTACAGTGCCTGTTGGAACGGCAGATAAAGTTAGGGCTGCGGTTGCTGCGAATTACAAAGGTGAATTTGATGTGGTGAGTAACCCAGAATTCTTGCGTGAAGGGGTGGCAGTGGATGATTTTATGAAGCCTGATCGCGTTGTGATTGGAGCAAGTTCGGACAGGGCTTTTGAGGTTATGGATGAGTTGTACGGTCCTTATGTAAGACAGGGAAATCCTGTGATGCATATGGATACGCGCAGTGCAGAATTAACCAAATATGCGGCTAACAGCTTTTTGGCTACGAAGATTTCTTTCATGAATGAGATTGCCAGAATGTGTGAATTGTTGGGTGCGGATGTAGATATGGTAAGGAAGGGGATTGGTTCTGACGATAGAATTGGTAAGCGTTTCTTATTTCCAGGTATTGGCTACGGCGGAAGCTGTTTCCCCAAGGATGTGCAAGCATTGGTACATAGTGCGTCTGAGGTGAACTATGATTTTAAGATTTTGAAAGCGGTTGAGCAGGTTAATGCCGATCAGAAGAAGATTTTGATGCCAAAAATTGATAAACATTTTGGATCTATCGCTGGTAAAACGGTAGCGCTTTGGGGTTTGGCATTTAAACCCAATACGGATGATATCAGAGAGGCTCCAGCGTTGGAATTGATTGATGAATTAACCAAGCGCGGTGCGAAGGTTCAGTGTTATGATCCTGAGGCGATGGAAAATGTGAAAAGAGTTATTGGTGATAAAGCCCATTTTGCAGCGCGCATGTATGAAGCGTTGGAAGGTGCCGATTTCTTGATTATCGCAACCGAATGGCCAGAGTTCAGAACCCCTGATTTTGGTAAAATTGAATCGATGCTTGCAGAGAAAGTTATCTTCGACGGTAGAAACGTTTTTGATTTGGATAACATGCAAAAGCGCGGATTTACTTACTATAGCATCGGAAGAAAAGATATATAAAATGGCAAAAGAACGTGTTTTAATTACAGGCGCTGCTGGTTTTTTGGGCAGTCATTTGTGTGACCGCTTTATCAAAGAAGGCTACCATGTAATTGGTATGGATAATTTGATCACTGGTGATTTAAGAAATATTGAACATCTATTTCATTTGGATTCATTTGAATTCTCTCACCACGATGTAAGCAAATTTGTACACGTTCCAGGCGAATTAAAATACATTTTGCATTTTGCATCGCCCGCAAGTCCGATTGATTATTTGAAAATTCCCATCCAAACCTTAAAAGTTGGATCCTTGGGAACGCATAATTTGTTGGGATTGGCGATGGATAAAAAAGCAAGAATATTGGTTGCTAGCACATCAGAAGTGTATGGTGATCCCATGGTTCACCCGCAAACTGAAGATTACTGGGGTAATGTAAATCCTGTAGGTCCAAGGGGTGTTTACGATGAAGCCAAGCGTTTCCAAGAGGCAATGACAATGGCTTATCATACTTTCCATGGTTTGGAGACTAGAATTGTACGTATTTTTAATACATATGGTCCGAGGATGCGACTGAATGATGGTCGTGTTTTACCGGCATTCATGGGACAGGCGTTGAGAGGAGAGGATCTTACTGTTTTTGGCGATGGATCTCAAACGCGTAGTTTTTGTTATGTAGATGATTTGGTTGAAGGTATTTATCGTTTGCTATTGAGCGATTGCGTTGATCCGGTTAACGTGGGTAACCCCAATGAAATTACCATTGCTCAGTTTGCTGAGGAGATTATTAAACTTACTGGTACAGATCAGAAGGTGATTTATAAGCCATTGCCTGTAGATGATCCAAAGCAACGCCAACCGAATATTGATAAGGCGCGCAGCATTTTGGGATGGGAGCCAAGGGTTGATAGATCAGAAGGTTTGCGTGTTACTTGGGAATATTTTAAATCGCTACCCAAGGAGCGTTTATATGAAGAGGCCCATCACAGGGATTTTAACAAAGGCGAAGCTTAGTTTTAGGCGAAATGCATAATGGTGGGAAAGAGTTCTGCCAAGTTATTGCTGTTATTGCAGTTTATTGGCGAGCTGACCGCAAGCTGCGTCGATGTCTTTTCCTCTAGACCGTCTTACATTTACAATAAGTTTTCTGGCTTCTAAGGCTTGCGCGAAAGCGTCTAATCGCCCTGTAGGCTGAAACTCTGCCAAAGAGATGGGGTTGTACTCGATGAGGTTGATTTTGGAAGGGAATTTTCTGGCGAAGTTGGCCAATTCTATTTCTTCTTGCACGCCATCATTCACTCCGGCAATCACGGTGTATTCCAATGTGGGTCGAACGCCGGTTTTTTCATACCAATAACTCAATGCTTCTGCTAGCATTTCTAGGTTATTGCTATCGTTAATGGGCATGATAGCTGACCGCTTTTCGTTGTTTGCTGAGTGAAGCGATAACGCCAGGTGGGTTCTACAACCGTCATCTGCAAGCTTCATGATCATCTTGGCGATTCCGGCGGTAGAAAGGGTAATTCTGCTTGGGCTCATTCCCATTCCTTCTGGGCTGGTAATCAATTGAACGCTGCGCATTACGTTGGCGTAATTCAACAACGGCTCGCCCATTCCCATATAAACGATGTTATCTAGTTTGCGGCCGTAATTTTCATCTGCCAATTGATTGATCAATCGAACTTGGTCAACAATTTCAGCGGCAGTTAAATTGCGTTCGCGTTTCAGATAACCCGTTGCACAAAACTTACAATCCAGGGAGCATCCCACCTGCGAACTCACGCAAGCGGTAGTTCTTTTGCTGGTTGGGATCAATACCCCTTCTATTTTGGATCCATCGTGCAGGATGAAAGCCACTTTGATGGTGCCATCAATGGATTTCTGTGCAGTATGGATTTTGGTAATGTGGAAGCTAAAATTCTCTTGGAGTTTTTCGCGCAGGGATTTAGGTAGATTGGACATTTCCTCGAAGCTGAGGGCTCCTTTTTGCCAAAGCCATTGATGGACTTGTTTGGCGCGAAAAGCGGGTTCGCCGAGTTCTTTAAAAAGTTCGGTTAATTCTTCGATGGATAGGTCGCGTATATCTTTCATTCGGGGTTAAGCGATTGAAATGGAGTGAAATTCAGTGGATGGGTTTAGCAATTATCGCCCGAAATTATTTCTTTCTAAAGAACAAACTGATGGGAATTCCTTTTAATGGGAATGATTCGCGCAATTTGTTTTCTAGGAAACGGGAATAACTATCGGCAACGTATTGGGGTAAGTTACAGAACAAGGCAAATGCTACGCGCTTGCTTGGAAGTTGTGTAACGAATTTAATTTTAACGAATTTGCCTTTCTTACTTGGTGGCGGGTAGGCCTCAATGATTGGCAATAGGAAATCGTTGAGTTTGTGCGTTGGAATCTTGATGGAAAGGTTATCATACACTTCCATAATTGTTTCCATGGCTTGGAAAATACGCTGTTTGGTAAGGGCGGAAATGTACAAAATTGGCACGTCTACGAATGGAGAAATGCTTTCTTTGATGATGTTGGTGTAATCTAAGTGGGTGTTGGTTTCTTTTTCAACCAAATCCCATTTGTTCACCAAAATCACAATGCCTTTTCCTTGGCGTTGTGCCAACCAAAACAGGTTCAAATCTTGCGATTCCATACCTTGGGTTGCATCTACAACAATCACAACGATATCGGCATTTTCTAATGCACGCAAACTGCGCATCACCGAATAGAATTCGATATTTTCATGCACTTTGCTTTTCTTACGAATACCCGCAGTATCTACCAAAAGGAATTCTTTTCCGAAGGCTTTGTAATGGGTATCGATGCTATCGCGGGTAGTGCCGGCAATGTCTGTTACAATGTTGCGATCTCTACCCAAAAGGGCGTTGATCAAAGAACTTTTACCTACGTTAGGTCGGCCAACAATGGCGATGCGTGGCAAATCTGCAGTTACATCATTTTCTTCGTTGGGCTCTTCGCTTTTCAGGAATTCAACAACTTCATCCAATAATTCACCTGTTCCACCGCCGTTGGTAGCAGAAACTTCGTGGTAATGATCGAAACCTAGCGAGTAGAAAACGGAAGTTTCCATGCGCAAACGATCATTGTCCACCTTGTTTACGCAAAGCACAACGGGTTTTCTGCTACGTCTTAGTACCTGAGCAAACTCTTCATCTAGAGGATGTAAATCGGTTTGAACATCTACCATAAAGATAAGCACATTGGCTTCTTCAATGGCGATATGCACCTGGTCGCGGATGGCGGTTTCAAAAACATCTTCACTTTCGGGAACGAATCCGCCTGTATCGATTACAGTAAATTCAATACCATTCCAGTCCGACATGCCGTAATGTCTATCTCTCGTTACACCGGAAAAGTCGTCTACGATGGCTTTAAATTCGCCAGTAAGACGGTTAAACAGTGTGCTTTTTCCAACGTTGGGTCTGCCTACAATGGCAACAATTCTACTCATTTGATTTTAGGAACTTGCAAAGATACGATTGTATGATGAGATTATCCGTTTTAAAGGCTGAAAGGGTGTTTAATGGCGATGGAAACCGGGAAAATTGTGGGATTTTGGGCGATATTTTAAGGATTTGGGCAATTTCTTGTAAGTTTGAAGCATGGATATTGCTATGATTGCAGCGATGGGAGAGGCCAATGAGTTGGGGGCTAACAATGAGTTGTTGTGGCATTTGCCCGATGATTTTGCATGGTTTGTGAAACATACCAAAGGCAAGCCGGTGGTGATGGGTAGAAAAACGATGGAGAGTTTGGGTAGGCCGTTAAAAAATCGATTGAATATTGTATTGAGTAGAAGTGTGGTAAAGGCGGAGGGTTTTGTGGGCGCAGCAAGTTGGGACGAGGCTTTTTTGTTGGCTAAGAACTGGTTGGAGGAGAAGTTGGAGTTAGCTGTTGCTGCGGAATCTGGGTTGAATGCGGTTGTTGGCGATGGAGTTGGCAATGATGTTTCTGGGGTAAATACGTCGGTGGCAATGGTAAATACGGATGAAAATGGAGATTGGATCGCCAGAAAAAATGAGATTATGGTAATTGGAGGCGGTGAGATTTACAAACAGGCGATGGATTTTGCCAATCGTTTATATATTACACAGGTTAATGCTTGTTTTACAGATGCGGATACGCATTTTCCGGCCATTGGAAATGCTTGGAAGCCTGTTTTTGTAAAACCGCATGGAAAAGATGATAAACACGCTTATTCATTTGAATTTCAGGTGTTTGAGAAATGATTTTGCCTGTTTTACACGTTTAAGTTTTATAAATTTCGCCACAATACCGCGATTAAAATGTAAGTTTGTGTAGCGGTATCATCCTTGGGATGAATTGAAAATATGAAAATTGCTGTTTACGCTAAATCTGTGAGGGATCCCAAGCACCAAGTTGGGTTTGAGAAGTTGTTAAATACATTGGCGGAAAGAGGTCATGAAATTTACCTCACACCGGGATTGGAAGACTATTTAAGAATCAGTATTTCCAGTGATTTGAAGGTAAGGGTTTTTGATTATTTTGAAGCAGGTGGTGATGTGGTTGATGTGTTGATTTGCGTGGGTGGTGATGGTACTATCTTGGATACATTGAATATAGTTCGTGATTCTAAAGTGCCGGTTTTGGCTTTAAATACTGGGCGATTGGGTTTTTTGGCGGATGTTCAGGTAGACGTGTTAGAGGCGGCCATCAATGATATAGAAAAAGGCAATTACTTTATTGAATCCAGGAGCATGTTGAAGTTGGATTCTTCCGAGAAGATCTTCGATTACAATTTTGCTTTAAATGATTTTGTGATCCATAAAAAAGAGACCTCATCAATGATTGTAGTGCATGCCTATTTGAATGGTGAGTTTTTGAATAGTTACTGGAGTGATGGATTGATTATCTCAACGCCAACAGGTAGTACGGGATATTCATTGAGTTGTGGAGGCCCGATTATTTTCCCAAAAAGCGATAGTTTTGTTATTACCCCGATAGCGCCGCACAACTTGAATGTAAGGCCTGTAGTGGTGCCTGATGATGTTGTGATTAGCTTTGAAATTGAGGGAAGAGCAAGTAGTTATTTGGCCAGTTTGGATGCGCGTTCACAGAGTATTTCTGGTGAGGTAAATATGGCGGTGAGAAAAGCAGATCATCCCTTACAGTTGTTGCGATTATCCAATATTCATTTTTTGGATACTTTGCGTAGCAAATTGCATTGGGGATTTGATAGAAGAAATTGATTGAATAAGAATTTTGATAGATAATAGTGATGAGATTTCGTGCGATAATTACTGGTTTATTGTTTTCAATCACTGCATTGGTTAAAGCCCAGGTGCCAAAAGTAGGTACCGATACCACCTTGGATATTTGTAATTGGAATATTGAATGGTTTGGTGATAGTATTAACGGACCTTCCAATGAGAATACGCAGTTAAATAATGCGGTAACAGTATTGAAGAGTATGGACATGGATATCTACGGATTGTGTGAAATTTCCAATCCGGGATATTGGCAAAAACTCCAAGATGCTCTACCTGATTATGGCGCGGTGATAACCACATTTACTCAAACCCAGAAAACAGCATTGATGTACAAAAAATCAATGTTTAAAATGTTGTATTCAAAATCAATCTTATTAGCTTTTGATTTTGAATTTGCATCGGGTAGATTTCCTTTAGAGGTGGCCTTGGAATGGGATAATAATGGGAAAAAGGATACGTTGTATTGTTGGGTAATTCATCTTAAATCCAATATTGGTACTACTGCTGAAAAGCAAAGCGCCTATGATCGCAGG
>JAGKXC010000193.1 GCA_021151535.1 Sphingobacteriia bacterium
GTAACTGTTTAGGTAGGCTATTTGGCTAGATGAGATTATGGAAGAGTTGATTAAAGAAATATCAGACTTGAAGGCGTTAGTCAATCGCTTACTGCTTCGTATCGAAGAGTTAGAAGCGGAAAATGCTGATTTGCGTCGTCAACTTGGCCAAAACTCCTCAAACTCACACAAACCACCTTCAAGTGAAGGCTATTCCAAGAAGCCAGTAATTAAAGCAGCGCTTCCAAAATCGTCAGGTAAAAAGCCTGGAGGCCAGCATGGTCATACAGGCAAAACGCTTCAATTCGTAGAACATCCTGACGAGATTCATATCCATAGTGCCACTCATTGTGGCAGTTGTGGTCTTGCCTTACAAGGTGAAGGACAAGTGGTTGCCCGCCGTCAGGTGTTTGATTTGCCCCCTACTCGTTTGTGGGTAAGCCAGCACGAATTGGTGGCTCACCGTTGCTCATGTGGCCACAAGCAAGTCGGTCAGTTTCCTGCGGATGTGGTCGCTCCCGTTCAATATGGTAATCGCATTCATGCTCAGAGTATTATGCTCAATATCGATTATCGTTTACCTTTCTCAAAGATAAGCCAATTATGGGCTGATTTGACGGGTTATGCCTATAATCCAGCGACTAATTGGACGGTTCACGATTGCTGGTTGTCTTATTTTACGGTAGGCAAAGGACGGCACAGTCTCTGTGGAGCACATTTATTACGAGAATTGCAAGCTCTCATTGACCAAGGACGTCAGTGGGCGAAAGACATGCACGAGTACTTATTGGAAGCTTATCGAGCCACTCGCCAGGGCCCGATTACTGCTGACCAACAGGCGCATTGGCGAAGTCGCTACCAACAAATTTGCCAACAAGCCGACCAAGAAGAACATCCCCCTATCTACTTTATCAAATCGAACGGTCGCTTGGGAAGAGCTAAAAAGACGACAGGACGTAACTTGTTACAGCGCTTGATTCTTCATCAAGAGGCCGTGCTTGCATTTGCATTTGAGTCAGGCGTACCCTTCACAAATAACCAAGCCGAGCGCGATTTAAGAGCCGCCAAGGTGAAACAAAAAATCAGTAATTGCTTCCGTAGTATCGGTGGGGCGACTGCCTACGCACGTATCGCTGGCTTCATTTCTACAATCCGAAAAATGAACAAGAACATCATTCAAAACATCGAATCTGTCCTACAAGGCTCTTTTCAATGGGCTACCTAAACAGTTACCAGCTATTATTACAAAGCTACTTTAACGTGAACTTTTCAATATCTATGCAGCGATTGGGGTACAATACTGCCTCAATTCCAATGGAGCTGCAATACTAACTTTGGTTTTTCTTTGGTAAAAAGAATAGGCACATATAGCAGCCAATGAATGAGTAAAAGCATTCGTAGCTTTTCGATGCCTTGTGTGTTCAAGATCCATTACATTTTTTTGGATACCAATAACGGTTTCAATAACAGGTCTTTTTTTAGCCATCTTTTGGGCTTGTAAAGGAATTTCTTTGGCTGATTTTTTCTTTGCATTGCTGCGTGGTTTGGCAAAGAAATCGACCTCATTATTATACTCAATAAATGCCATTTTGGCTTCATTCATCAAATAGCCCTTGTCGCCAAATACCCATCCAGAAAGATCCTTGAGAAGGTAAAAAAGAGTGGCAATATTAGTATCTGATGAACTTCCTGTTGTGAAGCAAGTTTGTATAACCTCTCCTAAATTATTGATAATGAGGTGTATTTTTATTCCATAAAACCATCCCGTAGAGGTCTTTCCCCAGTCAGCCAGCCCTTTAAAGACTTTGTGCTGGTGTACTCGTTTAGGATGGCAGGCTTCTATTTTAGTACTGTCAATAAAATAGATACCTGTGCGGATAGACAATCGGCAACGATGTAAATGGAAACAAAACATCGGCAAAAAAGCTAAGGGAATATGCCTAACAAAACGGTCGTAACCTACTAAATCTGGAAAGTCCCTTTTGAGGTCTTTACTAACATATTCCTCATAGTAACTTTTGAAGTTTTTGTAATGAGAATAATGATAGTAAATCAGAATAGTCATAATTTCACTCATAGTCATACAACCCAATTGGCGCTTAGAATACCAATCTATGGTTGCAGCATAAAATGCAATTTTTTCCAAATGTTGTTTGTTAAACTCGTCCACTTCGTAGTATATTTCCGTCAGCATGGGGAGATATTGGTTAGTTTTTGAAGGTTGGTAACTCCAAAATACTAATTCTTTCTCTCTCTATGCCTGTAAAACCCTTTTTTTGACCTAATTCCCTGAAAAGTTCGCGTTACTTTAGGTAAATCTGGACGCAAACCTTACACCGTATTTCTCAATGCAGAAGGCGACCAAATAGCAGGTCATCAAGTGGTTGAAGCCCTGAAAGAGTTGTTCGAAAAGCCCTTTGTAGATTATGGTTATTACAAATCATACATCTACCTTCGAGATGAGTTAAGCTTTAAAGTAAGCAAACATTCTGTTTATAAACTAATGAAAGAGAGCGGTTTACTTCAAAGTAGATATGCTGTTAGCTCTAAAAGAGGCAAGCGCAACTGGTCGGACCGCCGATGCGGTTAAAGATTTGATTCCACAGACTCAAATACCGTTTGACTACTGGGAGTTCGACATAAAGTATGTCTGGGTCGCAGGTAAAAGAAAGAGTATGCAAGTCCTGACTGTTTTAGATGTAAATTCAAGATGGAATTTAGGGCAATATTGTGCCTATAC
>JAGKXC010000194.1 GCA_021151535.1 Sphingobacteriia bacterium
GGCTGAAGCAGTTGCCTTGTTCGATGTTGCATTTCCCACCACTGTTCGGTTATTCCAATGCAATCCGCGAGAATGATATTTCTGCTGAACATTGCAAGAGGCCAATGTTAGAACCGCCAATCCGAGAATCAAAAATCCTTTCTGCATAATGTAAATCAAATGTAAATGAAATTTAGAAATTTGAAAATCATTCTGTACCAAAGTATGATTTTATCAGATTAGCAATTCAACGATTAAATATAACAACTTATATTTACGCATTAAAGCGTTTTACAGATGAAATTACATACAACGGATTGGGCTTTGCTTACTTGGATGATTTTTGTTATTGCATTAGGTATTTACACCATCTTTTCAATCTTCAGATGGATAAAAAAGCGCTCTAATTAATAGCCATTGTTTTTCTAATTACCGAAAAGATAATTGGCTCGCCAGATTTGGGCGGTCCGGGTGGAAAAACCTTATCTTTGGCGATATGGATTCAACAATCCAACCCATCAGCGGCGGTAATAACCACCACAAAATCTCGCTCGATCTGCTGCGGGCAGTGGCGATTTTGTTGGTATTGGGTCGACATAGTTTCTCCAGCGGTATCTGGCATTGGCTAGGTTGGAGCGGTGTGGATCTGTTTTTTGTGATTTCGGGGTTTCTTGTATCTGGACTGCTTTTTGGCGAACTCAAAGCCACTGGCAAGATGCGTATTGGGCGATTTTTGGCAAGACGCGCGTTGAAAATCTACCCTAGTTTTTACTTGTTTTTGGGCGTGAGTTTGTTGGTATCCTGGGCCACGCACCGCAGCATTGTTGGTTCTCAGCTATTGAGCGAAGTCTTTTACCTACAGAGTTATATCGATGGTATGTGGATGCACACTTGGTCATTATCTGTAGAAGAACACTTTTACTTATCGATGGCGTTGGTGATGGCCATTTGGCAAAAACGAGGTTTTCCGCAACATGTCACTAAAACCATGCTATGGCTCATCGCGTTAACTATTGTATTCATCACATTGCGTATTGGGTATTGCTGGCCACATCGAAACGAAGTTCGGTTCGACTTCACCGCCACCCACATCCGCGCAGATGGCATTTGGATTGGGTTAATTCTGGCCTACGCATATCATTTTGGATCGCTAAGTACCTGGCTTTCCACCAAACAATGGCTCTTTGCAATAATCTTCGCAATGGCCTTAATCACATTGATAATTTGGCCAGCCGGCTCTCCCAACATGAACACATGGGGAATTACAGTGATTTGTTTGGGATTTGGCGCACTATTGTGCTTGTCGCTCAATGCAGAAGTCAAATTACAGCAATGGTTGAACAGCCATAGCACTTCGAAAATCATTAAAAAGACAGTTGGGGTATTATTAACTATTGGCCGACACTCCTATTCCATTTATTTGTGGCATTTGTTTGCCGATAATTTACTAGAGAAATTGGGAGTTTTCCGGGCGATGAAATGGAAAGATGGCGAACTATATGCAGGTGGATGTACAATCGTTACAGCTATCTTATTGGGCTTAGCCATGGGATGGCTTGTTGAAGCCCCAATCTTGCGTTGGAGAAATAAAAAATTCGCATAAAAAAAGCCTCACATTTCTGTGAGGCTTTTGGTGTGATTCCGCTGGGACTCGAACCCAGGACCCATACATTAAAAGTGTATTGCTCTACCAACTGAGCTACAGAATCATTTC
>JAGKXC010000074.1 GCA_021151535.1 Sphingobacteriia bacterium
TTTCATAGAATTGTATTATTTTCGCTTTCCTGAGTTTGTTTAAACAATTTTGGTACAAACTTTGTAAATCAAAAATTAAAATCAGAATTATCATGAAAAAGACATTATCTATTATGTTCGCTGCTTTTAGCTTTATCGCAGCTTCTTTCGCTCAAACACCCGCTCAAAATGAAGGTATTGTTTGGTCTAAAAAATCCCACGATTTCGGTACCGTTAAAATGGGACCTAAAGCAGAAGCAACTTTCACTTTTGTAAACAAAACTAATGGTCCTGTTGTAATTACAGCCGCTCAGCCAAGCTGCTCATGCACAGTGGGAGATTACACTAAAACGCCTATCCTACCTGGTCAAACTGGTACAGTTACAGCTAGCTACGGAACTGATGGCAGACCCGGTTTCTTCCAAAAGTCTGTTCATGTTACTTTCGATAATGGCGCCGCTACAGACTTGATCATTAGTGGAACCGTTTCTTCAGAAGCAGCTCCAGCAAATGGCGCTACTATCAACAAATAATTTATTATAGCCCTGATGAAAAAATTTGCCTTGATCTTTTCACTAGCCCTTGCAGGTAACTTTGCAAACGCTCAGGTAATTACAAATAATTCTCCTGAAAGCAATGTTAAATCAAGCAATGCGGCAATAAAATTCAACAATACCTCACACAGCTTTGGCAATATCATCGAAGGTCAAATCGCACGTCATGAATTTAAATTCACCAACGTGGGAACAGAACCTTTAACTCTTGATAATGTTACAGCTTCTTGCGGTTGTACTACCCCAAAATGGCCAAGAGAAGCCGTTGCTCCGGGTCAAACCGCAGTGATTACTGCTGAATATAATTCTCAAGGCAGACCTGGTACTTTTACAAAGAACATTTTCGTAAAAAGTAATGGCGGTGAAGTAACACTTACCATCTCTGGAAATGTTGTAAAAGAACCTGAAAAACCACGCTCTCCTATCATCATTTATAGATAATGAAAAAGGCTGTCCAAAAGACAGCCTTTTTTTTCAAACATAATGCAACCAATCACACAGCTCATTTGTCAATTATTCAAACAATGAAAATCGCGAAAATCTATTATGCCAAATTCATCGCAATTGCATGTGTTCACCTGCTATTCTTAAATGTACAATCTCAAGTTGTTAAATCCGATGTAAAAGGCTCAAAAGTTGTTGCTTTGCAAATCCTGAATCACGATACCATTACTGTAAATGCAATTAATGGCGATATGATTGAAGCTGTATTTTATGTAAAAAACAATTGGCTCGACGATCACATTATGGCGCAATTACAAACTGATTGCCATTGTGTTACTCCAATATTCCCTCCTGTATTAAAACGAAATCAAACTGATTCTATAACCTTGGTAATTAATACGAATAATATACCTCCAGGCCCTTTCCTAAAACAAGGTTACCTAGAATCTCCTGATGACAAACTCATTCACCTTGTAGTAAAAGGTAATATTACTGTGGTAAAACCCATCATCAAACAAGGTCAGCCACCAATCATTTACAAACCCAAGCATATAAGGGTTACCTCAAAAGGTAAAAAATAAACAACTTAACTCAAGCCGCCTAACTGCCCTCCGGTATGTAAAAATACCCATGGAACAAGCGATTTTGACACCACTCCCCTATCCCACATCTGTTGCAAGGCCCACATCGCCTTACCCGTATAAACCGGATCTAATAAGAAATTCGATCCATTCAGTTCCTGAATTTCAAGAATAAACTCCTTTAATTCCGGGCGATATTTGGCATATCCACCCCATTCAAATCCTTCATGTAATTGAATCCTATCCATTGCTCCTGAAAATCTGCCAAAGGAAGAAATCTCTTCCAGTTGCTCCTGCTTGTTTTTCAATACCATTACAGCATGAATTTTCGCCTCCGGAAAAGCTTCTGCTAAACCAATTGCAGTGGTTGCCGTTGCTGAGGCATGAACAATATTAAAGCCTCTATCCCCGCCTAAAAAACCACCCAATTTCTCATTATTTAACCATAAAGTCCTCAATTCCTGAAATCCTAAAGTTCCATCCATTCCCCTCCCACCCTCAGGAACAACCAAAGTGCCATCAATCAAACCTAAACCATCTGCAAAATGCAACACCCTTTCTTGTTTTATAGCACCAATTAGATGAGATTTCAGAGAAGTTGCCCAATCCAATCCATTTGCAACCGGGTTGTTCTCCAAAACAAATTTCAGCGCTACACCCTTCATGCGATATTGATCACGCGGAACGGGTAATTTAACCATACCCAAGCTCCGAACAATTTCTAAATAATGATTGTTTAGATTTTCATCGCCCCGCAAAACCACATATGTTTCTATTCCCAATTTCTTACCTATAGATGCAACTGCCAACATGTGATTGCTGTATGCACCTCCAAATGTGACAATTCTCTTAATAACACCTTTTTCTGACCCAGCTTGCAACCAACCCTGTATCTTCCTCCATTTGTTGCCTGAAATAAGCGGATCTATTAAATCATCTCGTTGAATCAAGACTTCTCCACCCCTTAGCAGTTTTAATGACTGCAGCGGTGGCGAATTCAACGATTTCAACAAATGCGCTATTTCACTCATCACTTACTCTGTAAACCCAATATTTCCCGGATAGAATGCGCTGTTACACTATGATAACCTGGCTCAGCTTGCAAGAATATTTCCTTGGCCATCATTTTGGCATCCGTTCTATAAATCAAACCATTACTATTCACCCATGCAATCTCACCTTGCTGGGCTAAAAATTCATAAATAGGCATTACAAATTTGCGCCTGCCCACTTCTAGTAAAAACTTTTGCATATTATTGATTGCATCACCATAATGGTTATGAATACTCAACATGAACCACTCAAATGCAATTTCAGAATTTTGGGTATTGGTTAAGCCAAACTTATCATCTAAGGCTTTCATCACATTCAATTCCAAGTTTCCAGTAGCCCTCAACCTCCTCAGAAAATGAACCCAATGATGAGCAGTATAACCTGTAGGATTCAACTCCTTAACCGCCTTTTTACCCATCTCATTCTTCCAACTCAATACATCCATTTGACTTACAGCAACAGCCATTTTGGGCATTGGCGATTTCAGATGCGCCCAAAAATATTGCATATCGGCATCTACCCTAACTAATTCATTACTCTCCGTAAATGGCAAATCAAATAATCCATTACCCTCTGGTTGCAAACCCGGCTGATCTATCCATTTTTCCTCAAGTAAAGCAACAAATTTTTCAGCCCTAGCTTTGCGATCCAAACCCAATGCTTGATAAGCCGAACACATTAATTTTTCATCTTGCTCAGGCATCCTGATCGCCAAAAAATACTTCAATTCCTTTAAAAAATCATCAGTGGTAATTGACGAGAAAGCATGAGAACCAAAATGCCATTTCAAAAACTCATCAAACTGTATCCTTCCCATCAATCGCTCCAATAACAACAATAAAAACCTTCCCTTTTCATAGGCAATATCCGTTACCCCTTCATCGGGATCCCTGCCCGATAAGTCCAATCTTAATCGTGTATCCAATCTACCCTGACTGTCTTCCATCATCACCTCCACACTCCTTACCAAATCAGCATAAGCCAAATTCACCAACATATCCGCATACGGTTTCCCATACAAAGATTCCATAATCCGCGATTCAAAATAGTTGGTAAATCCCTCATTCAACCAGAAGTCGTTCCAACTCGCATTGGTTACCAAATTTCCACTCCAACTATGTGCCAACTCATGAGCCAACAAGCTCTGCAAACTACCATCGCCAGCAATAATAGTAGGTGTAGCAAAGGTTACCACTGGATTCTCCATTCCACCAAAAGGAAAACTTGGAGGTAAAAACAACACGCGGTAAGCACCCCAAACATACTGTCCGTATATCTTTTCAGCCGCAACCAACATCTTTGGTAATGCCGAAAATTCCTTTACCACTTTATCCAACATGCCCTGCTCCGCATAAATCCCAGTTTCCTTAGAATTTCTAGCAACATCCGCATACTTCGAATCTTTATTCCGTAACAAAATCTGTTTATCGTCTTCCTGTTTGTAACTATGATAACGAAAAACGCCCACCGCTATCGCCATCAAATAACTCGGAATCGGCAGCGATTGAGAAAAACTAAATCGCAATTTTTTTACCTCCTCCTGTATTTTCCCAAAAGAAAAACTACCCTTTCCCGTTGCATCAAATTGATGTCGCCACAATGGATAATCCCTCGCCTCAGCAGTTAGAATTAAACCATTTTCGGAAATTTTCATTAAACCACTACCAGCATCATCCGTTTCCTTATAGCCCAAGTTTCTCAACATCAATTCACGACTAAAAACAACCTCATTCGCCGATTTCCATTCCCATTTATTCTTCGCATCAACAGCAAGCATCTGCACTTTGCCTTTAATCGCGCTCATTACCACATTGTATTTGGCAGCAACCTCCACCACAGAATTGTAGGTAAATCTCACTTTCGGTTCGTCCTGTAAAGGAATCCAAGTTCGGGCTAAAATGGCCTGACTTTGACTAAATAGAAAGGAATGTTTTTTATCATTTGTTTGTTCGGGCGATAGCCACTGCAATGCAGCAGACGCATCGGAGGTTTCCCATTCAATAATCACATAATCCAATGATTCATAACTATTTCCTTTGCCTATTTTCCCTTTTCCTATTTCTATGGCGATGCCCGCTCCAAATTGTCTAATTCCAGCTGAATCCAACAACTTTGATCCCATTGAATATGCATTTCCCACCCCCATCTGATAAAAATCCTGAGCAGATTGCCAATTCAACTTTTTTCCGCCAGGTTTCTTATAAACACCTTTAATGTTTATCCCCTTTGCATCTAATATTAAATGGGTTGAATTTTCTGTTAACCGCTTGTAATACAATTTCTCAAAGCCATAAATTCTTTTGGCATCCATATCAACCTGTAACTGCATGTCGATATGCGCTACCACCACATCAGAACTATTACTCCAAGAATGGTTTTGAAATACCCGATCAGTAGAAAAACTTTGATCTGCAAGAACAAAATTCATCCAAAAAATGATTGAAAAAACAAAAATTATAGCACGTTTCATCTTCTAATTAATCTTTAGGCTTTAACAAGAAATCTAATAATATCACGAACAATATTCCGAAAAATAACGACCCACCTAGCACTACAAATACCTTGTAGGGAATGTAAACCCCTGCAAGTAACACAGTTGGTTTATATAAAAACTTTAGAACTAACTCAGTTGGATCTACATTATCCTTTTCACCTATTACCTTCCAACCTATCATTCCATTTGGCATTTTGTTTAGATTAACCTTATAATTTTCTTTGTTTTGCACATGCATTTGCCAACCTGGCACAAAACATTGATTCAGTACACCCTCTAACTCAAAACCCTTACTTCGAGACATTAAAGAATCGTTCTTCCCCATATTTCTTGAAGAATTGCTATCCCTCAATTGAATAATAAAAGAATTGTTAGAAGCCAAAGACACTTTTGTAATATACCAGCCGTTACTAGCTGATACCAAAGGCATTCCTTCTATAATGGTATCAGAACTTCTATTGAATGAATCCCAATTATTGTAAGAATTTAACAAATAAGGATTATAACCATCTAAGGAAAATCGCCTATCAATATTCGCCCGATTATACCATAAAAAATTCTTCTTCTTATCAACCAATTTATCTAACGGTTGAATCATATTCTCAGTTAAGTTTGGATAAGTAAAATCGGCAGTCAACGCTTTTAGATGCTGCTGTTCCTTTGTAATCCATTGTTTATCAATATAATCTTTTGTTGGGGAAGTAATAACTGTAGTTTCCCTAAGATCCGTTGCAATGTGTATCGATTCGTTAACCATCAATACCATCAAAACAACCTGAATATTAAACCTTCTTTTGCCAACATGCAACAAAGACACATCTAATATCTTTCCCACGGTTAACAGCAATGCAATGATTCCAAAAATCCTAACTACTGCAGGAAATCTAAAATATTTTAAACCAGGCAAAACAACATTAAACCATGACCTTATAGGCAATTCACCTCCCATGGATAGCATAAAAAAGAATAAAGAAACCACAAAAGCTATTAAAAGAAAAACTTTATGACCCTTATTAAACCAAGACTTCCGCCATCCTATTATTAAAAATAATATTGCCGCAAAAACCAAGAAACCGCCTACATATCCATTCATCATGCTGATATCGGTTTGAGCAGCTTCCAAAGACCCCTTACCATGGCCCTTTCCTACCCAGTGATTAAACCAAACTGGATTCAAAACACTCAATAAACCAACAGCGGGAAATGACCCAAACATTTGACCAGAAGTTGCAACACCATTGGCTCGTGTGATTTCAGGTAAATTCATTAACAAACCTAACCAGGCTGGCATTGTAGCAATTGCAAACAACAACCAAATCTGCAACCAATTTATTACACCCAAAGTAGCCCTAAATGGGTTTGCCAACAAATTTCGCCAAGCAAATTGCTTGTTATTAAAATCCAAGTTCCCAATAACAAAAGCCACCCATAAGGCATAAAATGTAATAACAAATATGGCTGGATAACCACCTGTAAACTGCATCGCCAGAAAAACTATTAAAAGCAATCCGTATTGACGAGATTGAAATGTACTATTCCACTTTAAAAAGGCCCAAAAGATCCATGGAATCCAAGCAGCGCCTACAACCCAGCCAAGGTGTTGCGCATTTCCAACAAAAAAACCATTAAACAAAAACACAATCGACAGAGAAACGGAAAGTCCGATATCAAATTTAAAATATCGCAAAACGAGAAAAAACCCCATCCCACCCATCCAAACATGAAATAAATACTCGGCCGAAAGTGAAAATAAACCATATCCACCAATTCCGAAAATCCAGCTAATGGGATACCAAGTTCCAAGATCCATCATTTGCGGAAAACCCAGTCCCATAAAGGGGTTCCACAAGGGCAAATTACCAGAAAAGATCGTTTCGCATACAAAAAGCTTCCAAGGCAAATAGATCGCTGTAGCATCCCATTTTAGAATTGAATCGCCAGTAAACAAAGGGAAATAAACCACCAATAAGGCAATGAGCAAAAACACCCCTGTCCAAACGATCCCTTTTTTCATGATTTGCAAATGTAATCTCTACCCGCGTATATTTGAACCATCATTCGGGGTGCCTCGTTAAGAGTGCTGAGATTATACCCGCAAACTTGATCAGGATAATGCCTGCGCAAGGAAATGGAGCACCTTAGTGCAGCTACTCGAATGAAAAATTTATTTCGAGTATGAACAAACCAACATCTATAAAACGATTTCTTGCTAAGCCCATGCCTAAGCATTGGACTTCATTGCTATTCGCGGTTTTAACCTTTGCAACCACATCCTATGTATGTGCACAAGTAAAATCCAACCCTCAATTGGCTGTGGATTCAACAAAATTAAGCAATGAAATACAACAAATTGAATCGGTATTAATTCAAGCCATTGTATCAAAATCTGAAGCATATACCTTAACCAACCTTAACGCCAATTACAACCTAAAGAACTTAAATACAGGCAAAGACATTCCCATGATGCTGCAGGATCTTACTTCTGTGGTTTCCACCTCTGATGCTGGAAATGGCATTGGTTATACTGGCTTTAGGGTGAGGGGCTCTGATGCAACAAGAACCAATATAACTGTCAATGGAGTGCCCATCAATGATGCCGAAAGCCATGGAACTTTTTGGGTAAACATGCCCGATCTAGCAAGCTCGCTTTCATCTGCAGTCCTAACCAAAGGCGTGGGAAGTTCAACCAATGGCGGCTCAGCTTTCGGCGCCACATTAGCCCTTAGCACCCAAGATGAAACCCCAAGTGTAAGTTATATGCTCGGCGCTGGCTCATTCAACTCCTTTCGCAACACATTAAAACTGTCAGGCAATTACAAACTAGGCAAAACCCAATGCAATGTTCAATCAAGAACATCCTGGATTACCTCAGCAGGATTTATTGATCGTGCTAATGCCGATTTATCGAGCTACTTCTTTTCCAATTCTTTCAAATTACCCAATAACAAGCTCACAATAAAGGTTATTGCCTTCGGCGGAAGAGAAAAAACCTATCAAGCTTGGTGGGGTATTCCCATCGAAAAATATAACCTAACTACCCAAAATTCTACCGCAGACTCACAAGCTCTAAGAGATCATTACATCCGTAATTCAGGCTTTAGCGGAGCAACCTACCGAAATTCAATCGACTCAGCCAACCTTTTCAATGCCAACCCCAATACTTACAATTACTATACTTACAAAAACGAAACTGATAATTACCAACAACATCACCAACACCTAAATTTTGCATATCGACTAAAGCTCAACCAGTTTATCAGTGCTACAATTTATCACACATTTGGTACAGGTTATTTTGAACAGTTCAGATATGGCGATGCCTTTAGCAAATACAATATCGCCCCAATCAGAATTGCAGGAGATTCCAATGTAACATTATTGCTTACAGCCGGCGATCTGGTTCGTCAGCGCTGGTTAAAAAACAACCTCTACGGTGTAAATATCAACTACCAATTATTTAAAACAAATTATTCATTGGTAACGGGTATCAATGCTAATCAATATTACGGAAATCACTTTGGAAGGGTAACAGAGATTATCGCCCTACCAAATCCAGTTCTAACTACTCCGCACGAATATTATCGCGCAACTGGCAACAAATCAGACATCAGTGGCTTTGCAAAATTTACCTACAATACCAATGCCCGAAACTATAAAAAGAACATCTCTATCACCGCCGATATGCAAGTTAGAGCAGTTAACCACACCGGTTTAGGGACCGATAATGATCTAAGAGAAATCAATTTTAGCGGAAACTACTTATTCTTCAACCCCAAATTATTCTTATCCAAAAGAGTATTAAAAGGCAATCTTCAATTGGGAATTATGCGCAGCAATAAAGAACCTTCACGCTCTGATTTTACCGACAACCCAAACAATACCATTCCAAAGCCCGAACAACTCACTGATGTTGAATTAAACTACCAGAAAAATTCCGAAATCAACCAGAATTGGGAACTAGCAACCCAAACTACAGTTTACCACATGCAATACAAAAACCAATTGGTTTTAACAGGTGCTGTAAACGATGTTGGAACTGCGCTCAGAAAGAATGTTGAGAACAGCTTTAGACAGGGAGTTGAGTTTGAATTTCGCTTGCGCAATACCAATAGCCAAGTAAAAAACAAAACAACTTGGTTGGGTAATGTAACCTTAAGTAGAAACCTCATCCAAAATGCACCGGTTTCTTGGTTGGATTACGCTACCTATACAACTTGGGATACAGTATTGGCTTCTGCGCCTATTGCTTATTCTCCCAGTGTAATTGCCGGAATTGGATTCAATTTCAACCACAAAAACTTCAATGCAACTTGGAGAACGAAACATGTTGGCATGCAATATTTAGACAATACAGGTGAAAAAACTCGCAGCCTCAAAGCCTATACTTATTCAGAATTAACGCTTTCTAAAAACTACAAATTCGAGAAAAATAACAGAAAATCTGAAATCAATTTCAATGTACAATTAAACAATATTTTTAACACCCTTTATACATCCAATGGATATACTTGGGGTTACTTGTATGGCAGCCGCCAAGTGATTCAAGAGGTATTCGTTTTCCCTCAGGCACCCGCCAATATCATGATCAACGTTCAGTACAAATTTTACCCAAAAACGAGAGCAACCATTCCTTCACCAAACTACAGTTGGTAAGGGAAATTATTTAAATACCTGTATAAAACCGCGATACGACTCACCTGTATTGCGGTTTTTTATGTAATAAAAATATATTCCAGCCGGTAATTCAGAACCATCTGCACGCTGTGCCTTCCAATCATTTTTATACAATGAAGTTCTGTAAACCAAATTCCCGGGTCTACGCCATTGGGAGTGATAATATTAGGAATCCTAACAAATGGAGGATCTACAACATCCACGCGCAAAGTATCATACCAGATACAACCAGCAGAATCCATCGCCCGTAAATAATAAACCTGAGATTTTACCGGTCTAACATTGGCAAATTGTAATGAATCAGTAGTTTCCATTGCCACCGTTGGAGACCACTTCCAAAGCCATCCTGAACTGGCAACCAGCCTACCCAAACTTCCCCTATAAATAGTCGTATCAAAACTTGCAAAAATCTGCTTGCCCCTAACACCTACCCCAACAACCAAACTATCACTACATCCAAATGCATCAACTGCATAAACAGTATATTTTGCGGGTCCCAAATTGGTAATTTTCGTAGCACTTCCCAATGTAACATTATTCCAACTCAAAATCACAGGCAACTTACCACCCGATTCCTGCACCTGAATAAATCCATCGGCCGCCTTTGGGCAAACCCAAGTATCGCTGCTAACCAAATCTACTTGTACTTTACTCGGCGACACCCATACACTATCCTTCAAAATAGAATCAGGCGAACATCCATCTTTGGCTTCCAATATATACTCTATGTTGCTAAACAAAACGTCATCAATTGCATTCCCTGTAATCGCAGATCCATTTACTGTCCAATTTAAAGCACTCATTTTTCCGCCCGAAACCGCAAAAGTTACATGTACACTATCACCATAACAAAGTGTATCTTCCATGATTACCATAGAGGCAGAAATTGGCGATAACATTGTAACCGTAAAATCCGATGTATCGCTCGGAACAGTACAACCATCACCCACATGCACTGAATAATTATATATACCCGCCGAAGTTGGCTTAATCGTAACCGCGTTTCCCACCAAGGTTGGATCACTCCAAGTAATTACCCTTTTCGCCGCTATCCCACCTGTGTCAATCAATTGAATATCATAGCTTTGACCCCAACATAATGTAGTGTCTTTTACGGACGATACATACAATGCAGGCAGCACATCTACCGTTACCGAATCATTGGCCTCTATAGAACAACCTTCTCCGCCTCTTACATAATAAGTGGTTTTTACGATGGGTGAAACAGTAATTCCGCCACTTGTAAAACCATTACTCCAAATGGTATAAAATCCTGGCCCACCATGAATTCTATCCCCTCCGGTAACTATTGCATTTACAAATACCGAAGTGCCATAACAAATTGTAGTATCGTTTGACATTTTCAGTCCAATTGCCTCATAAGTTTTAACCATAATACTGTCTTTGGCTATCCCCACCGAACAGCCGTCAGACAAAGTCAATTTCACTTGAAAGGTATCGGCAACAGGGAAATCTATTTTTAATGAATCCAAACCCACATTACCATTCCAAGTAAACACATATTTTGATGTATCACCACCAGAATATTTAGCGCGTAAAACGATACTTTTCCCTACGCAAACTTGGGTATCAGATGCTTGAATTTTAACCGATAGTCTTGGCTTCACAGTTAGTTTCTGCCAAGCTGTATCTCTTTTATTTGCACAACCATCCCAAACAACAACACGATATTGATCACTCAAAACTGCCGGTGAAATCAATTGGCTATCTTTATTGCCAAAGGTTCCGATTCCTTTCCAATTATAGGAATACTGATAGGTTCTTCCGCCAGAAACCACGGCTTTCAACCTAATTGGATTACCAAAACAAAGGATTGTATCTTTTTGCAAATCAACATTTAATGGCTTGAAAACTCCCACATATTCTACCTTAAAACCTTTACCCTCTACCATTTGATCAGCAAATTCCTTAAATATCAACGTATTGCCTGCCACAGAAAACCAGTTACCTCCATTTGGCAAAGTACTTCCAGTATATTGACCAATTCTTTTGGCTACAGTTTCAACGCCATTGTATAAAAACAAGGAATCAAAATTGGTTTCATAATCCAATACTTTAAATCTCAAACGAATACTATCCGCTCCTGGCAACTTTAATTTAAATCGCCTTGAATTATTTCCTAAATAATTTCCTTCTCCACCTTCATCATACACAAAACCTTTGCAACCTATTGCACTGTCAATTCCAGATTTAGGAAGTAAAAACGCATTACAAATATCAAACGTAGAATCCACCTTCATATAATTCACTTTTATCATAGAATCCTGCTTACCCTTAAAGCAACTCTGTACCACCAAGGTTACTTTGTACATTCCATAATTATTATAACTATGAACTGGCTGTGTTAATGTACTCGTACTACCATCGCCAAATCTCCACAAGCTAGACTTGTAATTTTCACTCTTATTGTAAAAATTAACATTCATCCCCGTTCTACAAATCATGGTATCAGCAGAAAAATTGGCCTTCACATAGGCGCTATCATACTTCGCTCCTACCCCGCAAACCCACCATGCATTGGTTACTTGAACCACTTCGTTACTACACATTCCAAACAAATCCATCGCACTCAGTATACTATAGGTTCTGGCATCTGCGTATTGTGCACTCGAAGTTAAATAAACACTCAATGTACGGTAAGTTATGGCAGCCGCTTTTCGAATTCCCAAAGAATCAATTAAAAAAGCATTACCTTTTTCATTCACCCCAGTAATACCCTCACTTAACAAATAATACCAATAATTCATCACCCCGCTGTTGTAATGAACCCCACCATTATCGCCCGTTCCACTATACCACAAGTTACCTTTGTAATACTTTGGTTGTGACTTCAAATTGGGATTACTCATATCCCTTATCCCCGCATTGGCCGTGATATCCTCACCAATCTTCCATGAATACTGAGTTGGACGCGACCATTGCTCAATGGTTTGTCCAAAAACATCGCTAAAACTTTCATTTAAAGCCCCACTCTCGTAAGAGTATGCTAAGCTGGCAGTGTATGAGGTAACTGCATGGGTAATCTCATGACCGCATACATCCAACGCCGTTAAAGGCGCTTTAAAAGTTCCACCGCTACCATCGCCATATGACATTACATAGCCATCCCAAAAAGCATTATCGTAATTCACATCAAAATGAACGAAACTATAAATTTTTGCGCCGTTGTTGTCAAAGCTATTTCTACCGTGCTCACCAAAATAATAATCATAAGTTTGAGCTGCACCCCAATGTGCATCGGTTGCAACTTCATCCTTCTGAGCATTTACATTATTCCAATAGTTATCGGCATCCGTGAAATCAACTGCAGCAGTATAGGTTTTGCCCGTCTTCATATTGTAAGTCTCAATTCCCTTCCCTCTACTCGCTTCTCTTAATCGATAACTTCCAGGCGCAACGCTATCCGTGGTGATACTGCGTGTTCCACTAAATTTTGTAACAGCCGTACCTTTCACGTCCGTATGTAGAATCAATTCGTTGGTAGCAACCAAATCACCCGTTTCTGCATCAATGTAAATCGATTTCCCGAACAAGCTATCAATCGCCAAAACATCAAATCTATAACACAATCGAAAATCCTTTTCTAAGTCCATCTCCCGAGCACAATATTCCAAACTACCAACTGGAAAATAGCTCGTATCCTTCTTACCAGTAATCCGTTGCAACATTTGATTATAACCCGGTTCCTGCCAATAATACTTCTTTGCGGGGAATTTTTTTAGGGCGATATCCCTCGCCGCATCCTTTGAAATCACAGCCCTACCACCCAATTTCGCTTCAGGTACAAAATCACCATTTATCATCCGAATTCTGCCCATTTTGGAATGAACAACCCCCATCGATAATCGAACTGGAACTCCTTGATAATAATGCTGTACACGATAATGAACCTCATTTTGCCCATCCCTCAATTCACTGTAAATCTTCCATTGTGAATTAGCAGAATAAGAAACCATTTTCTTCAGCAAAACCTGCCATTGCTCAAAACTTGGTTGCTCTTGAACTTGATCAAATTGTATAATTTGGGGCGAATTTAACCGGTTGTGATTTACAATTTTCGCTTGTGAAAACCCAGTGTTACTAGCAAAAAATATTAGAAACCCACCCAAAATATGGATGAGATTTTTCAAATTATTTTTAGAATTTAAGTGTAATTTTTTCATCATTGCCACTAAACGGTTCTAATTCACCGCTTTACAATGATAACCAATTATTGTCGTTTTTCCCGCCAAATCCTTAATAACGAATCGGCATATGGCATTTTAATTGTAAAATTTGGCATGTTGTTTTTAGGCGGAACCAACACATTAAAGCCCAAATCATGCACCGACTTTCCCAGCCATTGCTGCGCAATTTCACAGTTGTTTAATAACTTTTTATCGCCAAAATTCTTAGCAAATACATAGTTCAATTTCGCATTCGCTCCAACCGTTTTTGCAACCGCCGCCGCAATATAGCCGCGCAAATGTGCATCAACGTGTTCAGTTGGATAATACTGGTCTGTATAATGCTCTCCGCCAGCAAACCTACCATACGTCTTCACGTACATCGCCGGAATATCTACAACCTGCAAAGTAGAAACGCCCGTTGCACAATCTCCCGTTTTTGCGTCCCAAGCCTTTTGCCATAAATCCAACCGATCACGCAAAAACGCCAAATTAAAATCAATATACTGTGTAAGTTGATTGCCCAAAATAGCATCTGCATGGGCCCTATTTGGCATCAAAATCAAACATACCAAGTTGATGTTTCTTTCCTTGCATGCATCAACCATCGCCTTTAACTCATTCAACCTGGGGTTTTGATCGTCCATTATCCAAGCAAACTCCTTGATGTAAGCATCCGCCATGTTCCGTACCTCACTCGGTAAGTAGTAATTCTTCCCTGCCATCAGCTCAATCCAACTTCGGGTATTAGGTATTTGATCCATTCCCTGAAAAGCAGCAATCCCATTTTCACCGCTTAATTTATCCTGAGAAAAACGCAAATCCTGCAACCTCCACCACTTCGATTTTTCTCGTTCCATCTCCATCGCATTGCGGTTATCATAATGGTGTAAACTCACATAAATACGATTCACCAAGGGAAGCCTCCTTGAATAAAAAACTGCCTCCTGTTGATTACTTGCCTCGTTCGCACTGAAAGTTGCTGCCGGACCGAAAGTGCGCATGTTCACAGTAACAACCACCGTTAATGGCTTTCGTTTCAATCGCTCATCTGAGATCAAACCCAACATTTTCCTGAACATTCCAACATGATAACCATCGTGAGAAATGCCAGTAACCTTTACTCCACCATCAAAATAAAACTGCAGCCACTCCGCTACACTATACGCCAACGTATCCGTCCATGGATTAAAACTCGTATTGGAACTTTCGCCCAAATAAACTACATCCGATTGCTGGAAAGCCGTATCCAATTTGCCAGCTACTTTGCTAAACTTCACCCGTTCCGTTGGATAAATAGTTTGCACATATATCCAATTCATTAGGAAAAACATTGCAGCAGCAACCGCAAATCTCGGAATCAATTTCAGGGCGATATTTTTTAACCAATCATACTGCATATGGCTCTCTAAAATTGGAAATATACAAAAGGATGATTAATCGCGCCGCCAAACATTAAAATGGCAAGCAACATGAGAATATACATGATCCAACGCTGCCACCACACAAATTTTCCCAGCCAAATATCAACGCGCACACGCATTACAAATAAATCCAAAATCAAAAACAGCAATAACAGCAAAGGAATTACAGTGCCTACATGCAAAGTAGGCACCAAAGCATTATTTCCCAGCCGCCCTGCAGTATTTTCAACTCCTTTTTCAGTTCCCCATAATTTTCCAAAAACTTCACCGGCTTGTTGAATACTTCCACTTCGGAAATAAACCAAAGTCATCATAAAGAAAAACCCAGTTTTTAACTGCCTAAACCCATCCCAAATTACCCTTCTCAAAGGCACATGATGCTCCGTACCCTTATCTCCGCCAATAAAATCTAAAGGTTTAAATACAAAACGATCAAATATATACAAGACCCCTTGAGAAATACCAAAAACTATCATCGTAGTATTGGCTCCATGCCACAAACCACTAGTAAAGAAAACCAACATTGCGGCCATCGCCAGAACAAATGGCCCTCTTCTATTTCCGCCTACCGGGATAAAAATATAATCCCTAAACCAAGTACTCAATGAAATATGCCAACGTTGCCAAAATTCCGGAATGCTCTTAGCCACAAAAGGCTTGTTGAAATTATCCATCAAATGAATACCAAACAGCAATGCACTGCCTTGTGCCAACAAAGAATAACCAAAGAAATCTGTATAAACCTGAAAAGTGAAAAAGAACGTCGCCAACCACGCAATCCTTTTCTAATATCTTCCCACTTTGGCATATAACCAGAAAAAAGCTGACTATGTAATTGCCCAAATCGCTCAATAGGACCCGCTACCAATTGGGGGAAAAACGACACATACAACATGAATTTCGGAAGATAGTGCTCCGCTTTCTCTTCGCCCCGATACACATCCACCACATAACTAATACTCTGAAACGTATAAAACGAAATGCCCGCTGGCACCGTGTACTTACCCAACTCAATGATCCAAGCCGTAGCGTCATGATGAAAAAGCCAATTTGCAACGGGGCTTTTTCCCATCGTAAAATCAAAATATTTGAACATGAAAAGCATCGTTACGTTCGTGCCAATGCTAAACCACAACCAGAATTTTCGTTTTCCGGGCGATGATGTTTTTTCTATGCTCATGGCCGACCACCAATCAATCACCGTGGTGAGCAACATCAGCCCAACAAATTCAACCTTCCAAAAACCGTAGAAAAAATAACTCGCCAATAATAGCCATACCCAACGGATATTCTTTGGTAATAAGAAATAACTCAGCCAAACTATGGGCAGAAATAGCCAATAAATTACTGAGTTAAACAACATAAGGTCGCAAATATAATCCCGAGAAGCTCAGATTTCCGCCTCAATTTTTGGGTTATTGGGTAATCATTAAAGGCTTTGTAATCCTGCTGCCATTAACCAACACTTCCACCATATACATCCCTGATTTACATCCACTTACTCCCAATACACCACCTTTCTCCAACTTAACTTCCTTCACCACCATACCGCGCACATCACGTAACACAACTTCCACCACCTGTCCTTCCACTCCATCCCAATCCAATTGCACCTGTTCTGCAGCAGGATTCGGCCACAATGTCAATCCGCCCACATTACTGCCCGATTTCGCAACACCCTCAACCGACAACACCTGATAAGTCAAAGCCAAATATGGGTTTAACACCCTCTTATCCAAATACATTTTCACCTCCCCAGGCAACAATGTCACCAATTGATTCACATCCGTTACCTCCAAACTATCGCCCTTCAAATAATCATACCACCATCCTACATGAGGGAAATTCCCCGCCATCTGCTGGTTATTGATGTCAATATTCAACATCGAAACCATATTCACAGCATTGTGATAAGTATTCAAACGCTTTACCGTTCCGCTTGAACTTAAACTGTGAGAATTGGGTGAAGAAACTCCATCTACCGTTAATTTCAAATGATTGGTAGCCGCCAATTTGTAATAGGCCATTTGCCTCCATCCATCCTTGGTCCAATAATCCCAACGAACGGGTTTAGGATCCAATCTACATGCATCGGCAATACTGCCATTCGTGCAATAATTAATGCTGTAATCATAGGCCAATTCATCAAATTGCCAAAACATCTTTGGCCCCGGAATCGATGTTGTAAATGCATTGATATTGCCTATTCGCTGCGCATAAATCTGTGATGATTTTACATTGTGCTGCGCATTCACAGAATACCCGTAAACCTTGCTCTTGTAACCCAATCGCTCTTCATCATGACTGCAACTGTAACCAACCAAATGTCTGTAACTCCAACCCCTTTTGGTATTGTCGAAACCCCATCCAAAATCACTATTGGTAGCATAACCCATGGCCGCTTCCAACGCGTTACCATTGGCATTTCCCCACAACATCATTCCCTTACCTTGCAACACCTGCTCCTCTGAATTATCAGCAAAATGCTCCAAAATTACGTACGCGCCAGGAGAAACTTTCTGCACCAAATCATTGTAATCACTTAAAATATTGATCCTAGATTGATCATAATTTGCCATCAAAGTAGCATTGGTGCCAGAATTAAACTGAGTAATACCCTTCGATAAATCAAATCGAAATCCATCCACATGAAACTCCTCCAACCAATATTGCAAAGTGCGCTTTGTATAATACTTGGTAGCTGCACTCTCGTGATTTAAATCATTACCCACATTAAATGGATGCTTCGCAATGGCATTAGCATAAGGACTATTACCCTCAGGTCTTGAATTTACATCGTCCCAATACAGCTGACAAATCGGTGCGCTTCCAAATGCATGATTGTAAACCACATCCAAAATCACCGCAATACCCTCGGCATGGCAGGCATCTATCAAATTTTTTAATGCCACGGAATTGCCATAATATTTATCCAAAGCCATGTGATTGGCAATGTTATAACCCCAACTGATATTGCCTTCAAACTCCATCACGGGCATCAACTGCAAAGCTGTGATTCCCAATCGCTTAAGGTAAGGAAGTGAATCCTGTATCGCCTTAAAAGATTGTGCTGATGTGAAATCACGTGTTAAACACTCATATATGGCCAATTTGTCTTTATTCAAACGGACGAATCCGGAGTTTTTCCACTGATAACCGTCGCCACCTGGCTTCGCAACAGAAACATAACCTGAAGTCAAATTCTTGGGATACGCTTTTAAATTCGGAAAATTGGTAGCAGAAATATAGGCATCGTCCCACTCATGCAGCATCAAAACCGAGAATGGATCCGCCACCCGTAACTTGCCATCTACCCAATATTGGTAAGCATATTCAACGCCCTTTTTCAAGCCACTTACCTTCACCCACCAAATCTGTTGCGATGGAGAAAAATTCATGAAATATTCAGGCTCCGCCTGCCACTGATTGAAATCGCCAATTACATAAACATAATTTTTGTAAGGCGCGTACAAAGCAAAATAAGCAGTGGTATCATCTACCCAAGTAAACCCTTGTTCCAAACCAGCCGGCACCGCCAATTGTTTCACCGTGCCATTCACAACAAAACTAATTGAATCGCGAATAATCGTGCTGCCATCATCGCAAAGCATCTTTAACCAATGCTTTCCCTTCGCCAATCCACCCACAAATACCTCAATGCTGTCTGCATTGCCAAAATTGCGGATGGTATCGCCATCAAAGGTTACCAACCATTTACAAAACTTGCTCGTCCAAGCTTCTACCCGATTCATATCCGAAGTTTGAACCAACAAACTGTGCTGTTCAGGGGTTACAATCTTCAATAAAAACTCACTGTTACTAGAATAAATGGGCGAGAAAATATCTCCACCAGAACTCGTTCTTCCCACCTTAGATCCATCCGCATTTCTAAAAACAAATGCCAATTGTTTGATATACTCGTTACCAGCAAAACTGCCCGCCTGCGCGTAAAAACTCTTCACATGATAGCGCATTTGCCACTTGTTGTTACCCAATGAGGTCATTTTAACACGGCTATCTGCCGTTCCCCAAGTGCCCACAACATGCTTCCAATCACTGTTGCTCGTACTCAAATTGGTAATCACGCCGGCATGCGCATACACCTGCGAAACACCCACCAAAGCAGCATTCCCCATCCCCGCATCGTAAGTTACCGTTATGGTGTCCGTTTCCTTCGGAAATACGGGCGATATAGACACAACCTGTCCGTGCAATTCACCCATGATACCCCAGCCCAATAACAATCCTAGTCCAATTCGCTTACATCGATTCAACATACCCTGGCAATTTACTGAATAAGTGTCATTTTTACAATTTCCGCCTTTGAGATTCTATTTAAATACAATTATTTCCCCCAAAATCCCCTACATACAAGGAGTAATGTAGTCAACTTATGACAAATACTCATAGCCAAACAGCCTGTAATAATCGAAAAATCCTTTAAAATTTAGCGTAATTTCCGTACTTTGTAACACATTTGAATTTCATGGAAAATCAACCCACACCCCAAACTCCTTTTACCGGCTGTTTATTGGTGGCAAATCCCTTTAGTGAAGATCCATTCTTCTCTAAAAGTGTGGTGTTAATTTTAACCCATGACAATGAAGGCTCACTGGGCGTTGTACTCAACCAAAAAACACCGTTTGAGATTTCCATTGTAGACCAAGACGATTCACCCACACTACCCGTATATCTAGGCGGTCCCGTTAACACAGATGATTCTGGATTCCTATTCCTACATAAAATTGCCAAACTCCCAGAAGCAGCGCACGTTTGCTTAGACTGGTATTACGGTGGCGATGGTGAAGCAATCATGGAAGAATTGCCAACAGGCAAAATCAACAGATGGAATACCAGAATCTTCAATGGCTACAGCGGCTGGAATCCGAAACAACTGCAAGAAGAAATCAACAATGGTCATTGGATTGTTGTAAAACCGCAAGACAAATACTTTCTACCACATGTAGAAGACATTTGGGAAGAAATTACAGAAAGTCTTACCGGAAACTATCAAATTATAGCAAAAGCAGCCAAAGACATTCAGCTGAATTAATAATGAATCAAACATTTGCAGTGGAAGGCATGACCTGCGCAGCTTGTGCTGTGAGCTTGGAAACCTACCTAAAAGCTTCCCTGCCAATTCAACAAATAGCTGTCAATTTCCCCAACCAATCGGTGGCAATTGATTATAATCCGGAAGAAACACCACTTGAGCTCATCGTTAAAAAAGCAGCAGAAATAGGCTATACCATACTCACAGGTGCCGAATCTCAAACCTTGGAAAGCAAGGAAGCACGCGATCAAAAAACACTAAAAATCTTAAAGAACAAATTGGTTGTGGCCGCCATTTTCACCACACCCATTTTTGTCATTTCCATGTTCTTTATGGGGCAAATACCCTTCGAAAACATCCTACTTTTTATTGCCGCAATACCCGTAATCGCATTTTCCGGATCCCATTTCTACGTTAACGCTTGGAAACGCCTAAAACACGGCCAATCCAACATGGACACACTCGTAGCACTCTCCACTGGCGTGGCATTTGTGTACTCCGCCTACGTTACTTTCACCTACAACATCCTGCCTTTATTTTCGGGCGATGAAACGTTGGGCGATGCAACTTCAACCCATTCCCACCTACCTGCATCACCAATAACAAATGCTGAGTACCCCCTTTCCGCAATTTCTACGCATATCCCTCATGTCTATTTCGAATCTGCAACGGTTATCATTTGCTTAATCCTTTTGGGAAAATACCTCGAAGAAAAAGCAAAGCAAAAAACCGCCTCCGCAATCCGAGATTTACTGAAATTACAACCCAAAATCGCCAGAATTATCCGCAATGGAGAAGAAATCATCCTCCCCATTTCAGAAATTATCCCAGGCGATTTGGTAAAAGTTTTACCCGGAGACACCATTCCAGTAGATGGGAAAATCAAATCTGGAACAAGCCATATTAACGAAAGTACCTTTACCGGAGAATCTATTCCCGTTAGTAAAAACAAAGGCGATCTCGTATTTGCTTCAACCATTAACCTAGACGGGAACCTGAATATCCTAGCACAAAAAATAGGTAGCGAAACGGCACTTGCAAGAATTGTTCAACTGGTTGAAAATGCACTAGGAACCAAACCAAAAATTCAAGAAAAAGCCGATAAAATAGCCGGTATTTTCACACCCGTTGTTCTATCCATTGCCCTTGCATCCGCTTTATTCTGGTGGATCGCTGGAAAGGAATTACTCGCAAATATCAATTACCATGAATTTGCTCTAACAACCCTAATCAATGTACTCATTATCGCTTGTCCTTGTGCACTGGGTTTGGCTACACCAACCGCATTAATTGTAGCATTGGGCCAGGGCGCCAAAAAGGGCATTTTACTCAAAGACGCTACCGCATTAGAACAATTGAATAACATTGACGTGGTGGTTTTCGACAAAACAGGAACACTCACAGAAGGTAAACCGCAAGTAGTACACAATCATTGGTTTAATAATAGTGTTTTCCAACAAAACGAAGAATCAATTTCATTGTTGGTTCAAGCCGAAAAATTAACCAATCATCCGTTAGCAGAAGCCGTTGTTAAACACTTTGAAACTGCATCTTCAACACTTTCCAACAACAACACCCAATTCCTTGCAACCGCTGATAAAGAATTTCAAACCAAAACCATAGCAGGGAAAGGGATTAGTTGCAAAATTCAATCGAACAACCAAAATCAAGAAACTGAAATATTCATCGGTTCACTGCCTTGGCTTCAAGATACTTTGGCCCAAAACATATTACCTGAACAAAAGAAAATTATAGAAAGTTATATCCAACAGGCCTGCACATTGATTTGCATGTTCACCAGCACAGAAATCATTGGATTAATTGCCCTGAAAGACATAGCAAAGCCACAAGCAAAAGAAACCATCGCCCAATTAAGAAATCGAGGATTTGAATGTGTAATGATTACTGGCGATGCGCAAGCTACAGCTCAAATCATAGCAAAAGAATTGGGGATTTCACGTTTCATTGCCCAAGCACTTCCGGAGGATAAACTCAAAGCGATACAGCAAATGCAATCGCAAGGAAAATCCGTTGCGATGATAGGAGACGGCATCAACGATGCGCCATCCTTGGCTCAAGCCAACATTGGCATTGCCATGGGAACCGGAACCCAAATCGCCATGGAAACCGCTCAAATTACACTTCGATCTGGTGATGTGTGTCAATTGCTGCACGCATTCGATCTCTCCAAATACACGTTTAACACCATCAACCAAAACCTTTTCTGGGCTTTCGCTTACAACATATTGGCAATACCTATTGCCGCCGGCGTATTAACCCCTAATTTTGGATTTGTATTAAGCCCTATGATCGCCGGCGCCGCCATGAGCCTTAGTTCCATCACCGTGCTTTCAAACTCACTGCGACTAAAAAACAAACTATCATGAATCATACAGCCACCTTTAAAACCAATATCAACTGCGGAAATTGCATCAAATCCGTAACGCCCTTCTTAAATGAATTAGATTCATTGGAATCTTGGCAGGTAGACACTACCAATCCGGAGAAAATTTTAACCGTTGAGGTTGAAACTGAAGAAGCTATTGAAGAAGTGATAAAAGCAGTTGAATCTGCAGGATTTAAAATCGAAAAAACACACTAAATAAAAAGGCTGGGTTTTCTCAAACCCAGCCCAATATTTGCTAGCCATATGACTAACAACCAGTTTGTTAAGGCACCTGCAATTATGGCAGATGCGTGATCAAACTACTTTGCAGATTCAAATTTCTCTACAATTTTGCTATCGTTCTCTAAGAACATTTCATCGCCAGCCAAACGCACAATGCGATAAATTTTAGTTCCTTGAGAAACACCAGCCCAAATTCTCTCCAATTTCAACTCCTCCTTGGTTGCACCCCACTCCCATTTCACATCCAAAATAGCCTCACTCTTATTTCCTGTAACAGGATTAATCAAAGTTGTAGTCTCCTTACCAGTACCATCCTTAGTAATCTCTAAAACCACTGTCATTCCAGTAGGATATGCTTGCCCACCGCTTCCAATGGTTTGATTCCAAGAGTTTACCAATCTAGATTTCTTTGAAGCCAAAGAAAAATCTGGACCCTCATCGTAAGTACATCCAACGCCTAAAATTGTAAGCATAAGCGCCATCATCATCCATCTCATTTTCATAGTGTTATAATAATTTGATTTTTACGAATTAAAAACTTTTTTCATTGAATTCCACCACCCCGTCAAAAATAATTTGCGTACCTTTGTATTACGTTCTTTGGGGTTGACTGGAATCGACGGGTTGATTGATTGCAGTGTAAGCATGTGGTGCTTTGGAAGCTGGCACCCAAATCTCAACTTTCAAAATTTTAAGAGGCGAAAATAACTACGCCATGGCTGCTTAATCGGAACGATTAAACATTTGCCATCTACCTCGAACTGCTCTACCTGAGCCGCGGTTCGCCAGAGGTAGTCGACCCGCTCGGGTATAACCCCCATACCACCGGCATAAGGGTTATTATTAAGCTGGATAAGGAGTAACGTTGGCCAGGGACGAGCCGGCCTATTCCCGAAAATGAATCGAGCCCTAAACATGTAGAAAGCACTAGCCATCGCTTCTCCGGACGGGAGTTCGAACCTCCCCAACTCCACAACGAGCCCTTCATGGCTCACCAACAAAAAAGCCCCTCTCGGGGCTTTTTTGTTAATTAATTCCTATAATCCTTCGCCCCAATTCTTCAACTCCTCCTCACTCCACAATTCTGGGAAGAAAATTCTGCGCTGATACTTCGGATGCATGTACTTCTGCCAATCACTTCCACCCGTTGCAGCAGCTGTTCCCAAATACTTGCCAGCCGCATGATAATGCGCCATTACCCATGTTACATTCACCGTGTAATCATAATGTCTCATCGCCGCTACCAACGCCGCATCCCCCTTCACCGATTCCGGCAGTTGCTTAAACTTCGTCCACAAATTACGCGTATTGTAATACTCCATCTTCCGCAAAAACTCCTCCTTATACCTGCGCTCAAAATTTCTAATTAACGTATTCTTCTTGCCCGTTTTATGGTCCTTGCCAGCAGCCTGCCAATACATATGCTCATACGCATGATCATAACCTGTATTGCGATCAATCGTTGCCCTAAAACGGAAATCAATCAAATTGATCAACTCCGTAGATGCAAATTCAATCACCCTGTACTGCGCACTCTGAAATCCACTCGCTGGTGTTAAAGTGTTTCTAAACTTCATGTATTGCTCCTTCTCCATGCCATCGCCCATAATCGAAAATGAACTCGATAACATATCAAAGTAACGCGAAATCCTGCCCAATTTCTCCGTGAAAAATGCAGCCTCAACCTCTTCCTTGCTACTCACCTGGTCAATCTCCCATAAGATCATTTTAAACAGTAACTCATTGATTTGGTGATACATAATAAACACCATTTCATCCGGCAATGTAGTGCGCGGCACCTGCAAACTCAATAACGCATCAGGCAAAATATAATCCCAATACGTAATCGGATTTGCCCAAACCAAACCCTCCAAATGAACGTCAGGATTCTGATCGATGGCATGTAATTTCTCATCTAATCTGCGTAAAATATCTTCTCTATTTTCACTCATAACAGGAATTTTAAATTCTAAATCGTTGTTTTTTAATTTCTTCGGCATCTTTTCGGGCGATGCCTTAACTCCCTTTTCTTCCTTTCCACTTACAAATTAACCACCTTTAACGCAAACAACCATCCCAATTACACCAGATACAGAATTAATGTATCACCAAGTAACCGAGATGGTTGATTTTACAGCTCGTAAAGGTTAATTCATTTTGCCTTCGCCCTAAAACGAAAACAAATTATAAAGTTCCCCTTCTCGCTTGTTCCGCTTCAATGCTCTCAAACAATGCCTGGAAGTTCCCTTTACCAAATGATTTTGCCCCTTTTCTCTGAATAATTTCAAAAAACAAAGTGGGTCTGTCTTCAACCGGTTTGGTGAAAATCTGCAACAAATACCCTTCGTCATCTCGATCCACCATTATCCCCCATTTCTTCAATTCTTCCATGTCCTCCTCAATAATTCCAACGCGTTCCTTCACCGTATCATAGTAACTACCAGGTACATACAAAAATTCAACACCACGTCTGCGCATCTCAGAAATCGTAAACACAATATCATCCGTTGCTACAGCAATGTGCTGACAGCCAGGTCCCTGATAAAAATCCAAATATTCCTCCACTTGCGACTTCTTCAATCCCTTCGCCGGCTCATTGATCGGGAACGCCTTTATAGTTCTTTCTTTCAACAAAAATGTGCAACGTTTCGCCATAAGTATGAATACCACTTCTAACGATTTCACCATTTTCATCACTAATCACTTCAGGTTCCAAAAAAGGCTTGGCTCCGCGTGCTACGGTTTCGTTAAAAGCACTTCTGGCGTCATCAACCCATAATGCAATTACCTTCACCCCATCGCCATGCATTCGAATGTGATGCGAAATTTCTGAATTGGGATCCAACGGTGTGGTTAAAACCAAACGGATTTTATCCTGCACCAACACATAAGATGTGCGATCGCGCATGCCTGTTTCCAATCCTGCATATGCCAATTCTTGAAAACCAAAAGCAGTTTTATAATAATGGGCCGCTTGCTTGGCATTGCCAACATATAATTCTACGTAATCCGTACCGTTAATTGGCAAGAAATCTCCAGCCGCGTCAAATATCTTCTCTCCAGAATAATTAAAATTCTCAACGTGGGTTAAATCATTGTTATTCATGAAATTATAGTATAATTATTTGCTAATCCAAGATGTATAATAGTCTTTCACTTCGTATTTCAAGGCCTCTTTGGTAATCTTCAAAGGGTTAAAAGGATCAATCATTACCGCCAATTCGCTCGTTTCTTTCTTGCCAATACTACGCTCAATTGCCCCGGGATGCGGACCATGTGGAACACCACCTGGATGCAGCGTAAACTGACCTTTATTGATGTTATTTCTGCTCATAAAATCGCCATCTACATAATACAAAATCTCATCTGCATCGATGTTGCTATGGTGATAAGGAGCGGGAATGGAATCGGGATGATAATCATACATCCTTGGCACAAAAGAACAAACTACAAAGTTCTTACCTTCAAACTGTTGATGTATAGGAGGCGGCATATGGATTCTCCCTGTAATGGGTTCAAAATCATGGATTGAGAACGCATAAGGATAATTGTATCCGTCCCAACCTACCAAATCAAATGGATGATATCCATACACATAAGGGTAAACCAAACCGCGCTTTTTAATGCGAATAAGGAAATCGCCCTTCTCATCTTTTGTTTCAAAATTCTCCGGATTAAACCGTACCTCTTGGAATAATCAAATAATCGCCATAGGCAAAATCAATGGTGCCGTACATCGTTTTTAATCGCCCCGAACCCTTATGAATGAACAACATTTCATCAGAATCTGAATTCTTAAAGAAATAATCATCCATGGAAGCCGAAGGGCAAGCAATACCAATTTGCAAATCATCGTTCACAAAAAACACTTTGCGGCTATCGAGGTAATCTGCGGAAGGCTCCACATCATAACCCAAGAAGCTCAAGCATTTCATGTTATCTTCTAAAGCAATTTCCGGGCGATAGCTCACAGGCTCGCCGATACTTTTCACCACCGTTGGCGGATTCAAATGATACAACAAAGATGATGTACTACTGAAACCCTCGGTTCCAAACAATTCTTCATGGTATAACTCGCCGTTGGGCTGGCGGAAAACAGTGTGGCGCTTTTTGGGAATAAACCCAGCTTTCTGATATACTGGCATAATAGGCTGCGTATTTATAGCAATGTGGGCAAAATTATAGCCCACCGCCAGCCAAAAAACTGATATATGTCAGCCCACTACCCCATTTTTATCAGCCTTTCAGTTATTACCTTTGCAG
>JAGKXC010000195.1 GCA_021151535.1 Sphingobacteriia bacterium
TATACCACCCCCTTTTTATAAACAATCATATTAGAATTATCCAACAATTGCATCAAAGCTTCTAATAATTGCACTCAATCGAATTGCGTCATAAACACGTGCTTCGGTGCATCCTTGGTGTAAAACAGAAGCCTCATGACTTTTTACGCATGTTTCACAACCATTCATAGCGCTTATGGCTAAACTTGCTAATTCAAAAAATTCTTTTGAAGTCGTTGGTTTACCCATAGCTGTCATTTTTAATCCTGCTGGTGTTGAATTGTAATATTCTTTTTCTACAAAATGTCTAAAACGATAAAAAACATTGTTCATCCTTAATAGACCCACAACAGCAATCATATCTGCAAGTTCTTCTTCGTTGGAACCTTCTTGGATTGATTTATTCTTGAATATTTCAACCAATTTATGGTTCTTTTCATTCAAAGAACAAGCAAAAGCAAGTAACGCTGATTCCTTGGCTGTTAAGTTTTCAAATTTCAAACTATTCTGAACATTGATTTTAAGATCTCTCATAAATCGATGATCTACGTTTGCCAGAATTTGAAAAGCAGCACTATCTAATGATTCAGCACCTAACTCCTGAAGCATGCTCAGGTATGTTTCGTTTTGAATGGTTGTCATGTAGGTTAAAGTTTAATTGTATCTTTACCTTTTTCCCAGTTGCAAGGGCAAAGTTCATCGGTTTGCAAACCGTCTAATACGCGTAAAACTTCATTTACGTTTCTGCCAACGCTTAAGTCATTCACAGAAACCCAACGAATGATTCCTTGAGGATCTACAATATAGGTAACACGGTAAGCTACCTTTTCATCAGCCGATAAAATACCCAAATCTTCTGCAAGAGATTTAGAAGTATCAGCCAACATAGGGAATTTTAATCCAGTTAAATCTGAGTGATCTCTTCTCCAAGCAGCGTGTACAAATTCAGAATCAGTACTAGCACCAATTAACATGGCATCGCGATCTGAAAAATCTTGAGCTTTTTTATTGAATTCAGCGATTTCAGTCGGACATACAAAAGTGAAGTCTTTTGGCCACCAAAACATTACCATCCATTGATCTTTTGATTTGTGGTCTTCACCGGTGATAGTGCCGAACTCTTTACCTTTTTCTAGGCTTACACAAGCCATTTTTGAGAATGCAGGGAACTGAGATCCCACAGATAATACGTGATTCATGTTTGTGTTTAAATTTATTGATGCAAAGTTCGCTGATTTTCACAAGAAACGTAATAGATTTTGTCTATCACTTTATAGTTTAACTCTAAGTAATTAATTGCAAAAATTGCAAAAAGAGGTGATTTTCAATAAAATATAAACAAAGCTATAGGGGTTTTCTAATTGGAAGTTGTTTGAAGTTGCATGAGATATTTTACAGACAAAAAAGACAACTTCGATTGTTTCCTAGATTATACACAAGAATGTGGTTGTTTAAAAACTGCTTTGCAAAATTTAACCTATTTTACGCCAGAAATGTTAAATTTGGCCGGAATCCATCCTGAAATCACTAATTTGCTCGTGCAACCGAAGTGTTCAGAAATGGCGTCTAACCTAAATAAAACCAAGGTAATTGGTGAAAGTTAAATTAATAAAATATCGAAATTCATGAAAATTAGAATGATAAAAAAACTTACACGAATCACAGTTCTAAGTGTATTTGCCTTACTCTTCAATTC
>JAGKXC010000075.1 GCA_021151535.1 Sphingobacteriia bacterium
AGTATGGCGATTTCACAACGGAAATCTTTGATGCCGTCGAGTTGAAAACTTGAAATTTCTAATACATACCAATCGTAATTGTGAACCGCAACGGATCTGGCGAAGCTATCGCCAATATTTCCTCCTAAACCTACATTTACGCCTGCTTGTTTTAACAAGTGGTAAGTAAGTAATGTAGTGGTTGTTTTGCCGTTGGTTCCGGTGATTCCTATGATTTTTGAAGTACAATAGCGGAAACCGAACTCAATTTCAGAAATGATTTCGATTCCCAATTCAGCCAATTTTTTTATCAAAGGCGCAGTATCGGGAATGCCCGGACTTTTCACTACCAAATCAGCTTGAAGGATTAGCTCTTCTGTATGTTGTTCTTGTTCCCAAGCAACTCCCCACTGATTAAGCTCTTCTTGGTATTTCTGGGCAATTTTCCCTTTGTCGGAAACAAATACATCCCAACCCTGTTTTTTGCCCAAAACAGCTGCACCCGTGCCGCTTTCACCTGCGCCGAGTATCAAAAGTTTTAAGGGTTTATGGAGGTTGTTCATGGAGTTGTACTTTTAAATTATCTTAATTTCAACATGGCGATTGTGGCCAGAACCAACATGATGGTTACCAACCAAAAACGCAAAGTGATTTTGCTTTCAGGGATGTTTTTCTTTTGAAAATGGTGGTGAAGGGGCGACATCAAAAAGATGCGTTTGCCTTCACCGTACTTTTTCTTTGTGTATTTGAAATAGCTAACTTGGAGCAATACGCTTAGACTTTCGGCGAAGAAAACGCCACAAAGTATGGGAATCATCAATTCCATTTTGATGATGATTGCGACAGCAGCAATGGCTCCGCCTAAGGCCATTGAACCCGTATCGCCCATGAAAACTTGAGCAGGGAATCCGTTGTACCACAAGAATCCCAAGCATGCGCCAATCACTGCAGCTAAGAAAATTACAACTTCGCCAGAATTTGGAACGTAAATGATATTAAGATATGAGGCCAATTTAATGTTACCGGCGGCATAGGCTAGTACCACCAATCCAATTCCTACTATTGCCGTTGTTCCGCTGGCTAATCCATCGATGCCGTCAGTTAGATTTACGGCGTTGGTTACAGCCATAACAATGAAAATAATTACGGGAACATAGATGTACCAAGCATTATGAGCACCTGGGATAAGGTCGCTGTAGTTTAGTAAGTTTTTTGTGATAGGCAGGTTTGTTGTGAGGTCTAAATGCGCCTGACTGTGTGTGTAATCAATGGCAACCGCCAAGATTGCACCTAGGAAAAGCTGACCAATTAGTTTAGTGGTAGCTTTCATGCCTTCTTTGTTCTTTTTGAAAACTTTGATGTAATCGTCAATTGCACCAATCACTCCCATCCAAACTGTGCTTACTAGCATTAAAATAACGTATGCATTGTTGAGTTTGGCGAACAAAAGGGTTGGGATGATGATTGATAAAATAATGATAATTCCACCCATTGTTGGGGTTCCTTTCTTTTGCAATTGACCTTCCAAACCCAGATCGCGAATAGATTCGCCAATTTGTTTCATTTGCAACCAGCGAATAATTCCTTTGCCTGCAATCAAGGCAATGAGTAATCCTAGAATACCGGCCAAAGAAGCGCGGAAGGAGATGTATTTAAACACCCCTGCACCCATGATGTGGCTTTTATCTAAGTATTCAAAAAGGTAGTATAGCATATTTGAGGTATTAGCTTATGAGGTTAAATGCTTCTTGAATGGCGATTTTATCATCGAAAGGATGTTTCACGCCTTGAATTTCTTGGTAGGTTTCGTGGCCTTTTCCGGCAACCAAAATCACATCTCCCGCTTGTGCCAACATGCAGGCGGTTTTAATGGCTTCTTTTCTGTCGGTGATCTTCAGAGTTCTTTTGTAGAATTGAGGTTCAACACCTTCTTGCATTTGCTCGATAATGGTTTCGGGCGATTCGTTTCTGGGATTGTCTGAAGTGAAAATAGCTTTATTGGAATTTGCGGCGGCAATTTTTCCCATTACCGGGCGTTTCGCTTGGTCTCTATTGCCGCCGCATCCTACAACAGTGATGAGGTTCACACTGTTGTTTCGGATTTGGTTAATGGTTTTAATTACATTTTCCAATGCATCTGGGGTGTGTGCGTAATCCACAATGGCGGTAATTTTTTTTGGACCACGGAGCACCTGAAATCTGCCATTTACAGTTCCAACTGCGCTGATTTGGGTAGCTAAGTTTTCATCGCCCTCTGTTAAAACGAAGGCCGCGGCATATACAGCACACAAGTTGTAAGCATTGAATTCACCAATTAATGGTGTCCATAGTTCCTGCTTGTTCATCTGTAGTTGCATGCCGGTAAAATCATGTTCAAGTACCCGAACAGTAAAATCGGCAGCTTGCTTCATGGCATAAGTGTATCGGATGGCTTTGGTGTTTTGTAACATAACCAATCCGTTTTTATCATCTTTATTTGTAATAGCCACGGCGGTACCTGGAAGTATATCAAAGAATGCCTTTTTTGCTTTGATGTAATTTTCGAAGGTGCCATGGTAGTCTAAATGGTCATGAGTAATATTGGTAAAAATGCCTATCGCCCAAGGAATACCAGCAATGCGTTTTTGGTGAATTGCATGAGAGCTTACCTCCATAAAGCAATAGATGCAACCCGCTTGGGCCATTTTTGCCATCAATTTGTGGAGTCCAATAATATCGGGGGTTGTATGTGTGCTTGGGAAAACTTCGTTCCCGATTCTATATTCAACAGTTGAAATCAACCCACATTTGTTGCCAATTTTGGTAAACAGGTCGAATAACAATGTGCTAACAGAAGTTTTTCCATTTGTGCCAGTGGTGCCTACTATGGTGAGGTTGTTGATGATGCCATCGTAGAATTCTCTGCACAACATGCCAAGGAACTCTTCCACTTGATCGGTTTTTATGTAGCAAACGTTGGGAAGTATATTGGCCGGTAACTGGGAGCATAAAATGGCGTTACTTCCAGATTCAATGGCTTTTTCAATAAAATTATGACCGTCTGTTTGCGTGCCAATTAAGGCAGCATACAAATGTTGAGACTGGATTTTGCGAGAATCAATTTGTAAATCTGTGATTTCGCATTGCTCCAAGGGCAATCCAACGCTTTGAAACGCGATTTTTTCGGTGATTAGATCTGCAAGTTTTCTAGTCATGATTAAAAGGGTTTTAAATTGAGTTGGATAGGTTTTGAACCTATGTTATTAATGGAAGTGCCCGGCCCAGGAATTTGTTCAGTAACTCTTCCATAGCCTGAGAATTGTACTTTCAATCCCATTTCGGTAAGGATGCTCATTGCATCTTGAATCCCCATTCCGCGAACATCCGGGAGTTGTTTGTTGGTGAAATAGTATGGTTTGAGCTTTATAGAATATGTTTCCTTGTTTGGTTCAATAAATTTTGGGATGCTATTTATGCTATCGGGTTGCATCAATTGTGAGCTGATACCCAATTCATTTAGGATGATTTTGGTTTTTTGTAAGTCACCTTTTAAAATTCCGGGCGATTCAGGAATGCTGTAATTGCTAATTTGTGGTTGAATTTTGATATGGGTAGCGTAAATTCTATCTGCAATATTTTTGAAAATAGGTGCTGAAATTTGTCCGCCAGAATATTTCACACCTTTGGGTGAGTTTACCACTACAATGATGGTGTATTGAGGATTATCGGCGGGGAAGAATCCAGCAAACGCCGCTTGGAATTCCTTTTTATCACCGTAGCCTTGTTTCCCCGCCGATAGCCATGCGGTACCGGTTTTGCCGGCAATTTTGTAGTTTTCAGATTTGATATTTGCTGCAGTTCCTTTGTCTACCACATTAACCAACATTTGTGTAAGAATCTGAGTGGTTTGCGGACGGATAGCTTTTTTGTTTAATACTTTTGGTTCGATTTTCCTGGCTTCTTTGCCTTCTTGTCTGATTTCAGAAACCATGTACGGTTGCATCATCACACCTTTATTAGCAACAGTGTTATATAACATTAAAAGCTGTAAAGGTGAAATTCGGGCATAATAACCGATACTCATTGAAGGAAGTGAAACGGCATTCCAGTCTCCACTTTGTGGGGTTTTAATGGTGGGAAGGTTAGACGATGGAATGTCGAAATTAGGCTTAATATGTAATCCCAATTTTATGGCGTGATCGGTAAATGCCTCTGGATCTTTTTTGTAATGCTTTAATACAAATTTAGCAGTTCCAACATTTGAGCTATTTTGCAAACATTCTGCAAGCGTATAGTATTTTTTTCTTGGCTTTACAGCGTCCTCTAGTTCAAGGTCGTAATACTTCCATTTCCCCCATTCATTGTCTATACTGTCTGTTGTATTTACAAATCCATCTTCAAGTAACGCTATGGCCGACAACAATTTGAAAGTAGATCCGGGTTCTGTAAATTCATCCACAGCATAATTTTGTGATTCATAATATAGGCCGTCTGTACCTCTTCTTAAATTGGCGATGGCTTTGATCGCGCCGGTTTTGGTTTCCATAACCATCACACAACCGTGTTGGGCTTGTGTTTCTTCAAGACCTTTTAATAAGCTGTATTGTGCGATGTCTTGAATACGAACATCCAAGGTGGTAACAATATCGGCGCCATTAACCGGTTGTGATTGGTTACCAGTATTTACCGGTCTCCAAATACCACCAGGCATTCTTTGTTGGTATTGTTTGCCGTCTATTCCGCGTAATAGGGTGTCAAATGCACCTTCTAAACCAACGCGTGTGCCGTTTTCTGCTCTTCCGATAGTTCTTTTAGCGAGATCGCCCATGAAATACATGCGTTTTCCATGTTCTTCAAACCAAACTCCACCAACGAATTTGCCATCCCTTACCAAAGGCCAGTTTTTAATAACTTTAACCTGTTCAAATCCTAAGTCTTTCGCTACTTTATAATACCTGATTTTTTGACTTCTTAATTTGGTTAATTTGGTTTTCCATTCTTCCGCTGATTTTGCATCGCTTCCAGAAAATTGGGTTGCTAACAATGATGAAAGGCTATCTATCTTACTCTTGAAGAGTGGCTCTGTTAAACCATCCGCTCTCAAGTCCATTATCATATCATACTTCGGAACGGATGTAGCAAGCAATGATCCATCTGCGGCATAGATATTTCCTCTTAATGCAGGAATTTCTTTGATGCGTGTTCTTTGGTTTCTTCGCGCTTGAGCAAAGTCAGAATTTTTGGAGTATTGTAGTTTAACAATGCTTACGATGAGCCAAATAGCAAACAGTAAAACCGCGGCAACAACAATGTATGCGCGGACCAATATAGCTTTACGGGTGTTTACTTTTTGATTACTCATTCGTCTTTTCCCTTACGCATTAATTTGATGGGTGGTGTAGTGATTTCTTTTAAGCCACTACCTTCCAATCTTTTTGTTAACGCCGATTGAGTGCTGGCGTTTGTGATCTGACTTTCAATAGAAATGCTCTCAGAATGCAGTTCTTTAAGTTCTTTTGTTAGTTTTTCTTTTGTGCGCAATGCCTTATTTGCATGGCCAGAATTGTAGATGTATACCAACATCAATAAGAATCCAGTGAGTAAAAACAAAATCCAACTGCGTACGCTTGGCGTTCTGTATGTCTTGTTTTCCGGATTCTCGGCCGATGTTTGGGTGTTATTGCCTTGGGCACTAACCGGATCAGAATGCATTTCACCTTGAACAGGATTTGCACCCGCGTTTTGCGCCTGGTTTTTGCTTGTTAGCGGCTCAAATGGGTTTATATGGCTTTTGTTCTGTTCCATGTATTTCTAATTCCAATTCTCATTTTTGCGCTTCTTGCACGTTTGTTCCTGTTAATTTCTTCCTCAGATGGGATAATTGCCTTATTTGGCTGAGGGTCAAAGGGTTTGGAAATACCTCCATACAAGTCGGTATGCCTTTTTCCTTCCAAATTTCCTGTTTGAAACAGGTGTTTTACCATTCTGTCTTCCAAAGAGTGGTAGGCAATCACCACCAGTTTGCCTTCTGGCTTTATGATACTTTCGGCGGATTCCAAAAAGGTTTCAAGTACTTCCATTTCTTTGTTTACGGCGATGCGAAGCGCTTGGAAAACTTGCGATAAGTATTTGGCCTGTGTAGCTTGTGGGATGCAGTTTTTAATTTGCTCTTTGAAAAGCTCTATGGTGCTAAAGGATTGCGTTTTACGAACTTGTAAGATTTGATTTACGAGTTTGTGTGTATTGGGCACTTCGCCGTATTGTTGGAAGATATGAGTTAGTTGTTTTTGATTCTGGTTATTGAGAATATCGGCGGCGGTAGTTGAGGCTGATTGCGACATTCGCATATCAAGAGGTCCATTGAGTCTATGAGCAAACCCTCTTCCTTCAACGTCAATTTGGTGGCTTGAAATTCCCAAGTCAGCCAGCACGCCATCTACAGGTGTGGCTTTAATATAATCTAGGAATTCCTTTATGAAGCAGAAGTTGTGATTAACAAATACCAATCGATCGTCATCGGGCAGGTTTTGCTTGGCGTCATCGTCTTGATCGAAGGCAATGAGTTTGCCTTTTGGCGATAACTTATTAAGGATAGCACGAGAATGCCCGCCACCTCCAAAGGTAACATCCACATAGGTGCCATCTGGGTTTGTAACCAAGGCATCAACGCTCGGATGGAGCAAAACGGGATCGTGATAGTTGTACATAGGCAAACTTTTGCCTGGCAACTAGGTACGCTACTAACCGAGAGATTTTTGTTGGTGGAATAATTTAGCGAGTTCTGAAAGCTCAGCGGCATCCACATTGAGTTCAGATTCGTACAATTGCTGATCCCAGATTTCAATTTTGTTACCATTGGCAACAAGAACTACTTCGTCATTTAGTGAAGCATATTCAAGAAGTTTCTTAGGAATCAATATGCGCTGTGCATTATCGATCTGAACCAAATTAGCGCCATTTGTAAAGATTCTTTTGAACTTACGGATTTCCGGGCTCATGAAATCATCTACGGCAGACAGTTTTGCTGTTTCCAACAACCAATCTTCTTTGGTGTAGAGTACCAAGCATTGTTCAAATCCGCGGTTTACTACGAGCATATTGCCAGCGGCCTCAGGGAATTGTGCCCTAAGTTTAGACGGAATGGAAAGTCTTCCTTTCTCGTCAAGCTTGCAATTAAACTCACCAATAAATGCTGTCATTGAGTGCCAGGTTTTCTGTCTGCTAAATAAATTCTAAAATTCCCACTTTTTCCCACATTTTTCCCTTTTTAACCACCACTTTTCCACATATCTCCACATTTTTGGGGTTTGTAGGTGTTTTTGGGACAAATGGGTTTCAGAATTCGGGATCAAAAATAAGTATAAATCTAATAAAATCAAGGGTTTTTTGAATTGTGGGAGAAAGTGGAGTGAATTTTAGGTTGTGTGGGGGGATTTGGGGAAGGGTTATGGAATTAGGAAATATGTGGAGAATTCTGGTTTGATAAATTGGGAATCATCCGAATGGTTTTCTGTTGCTAATCGGTTTTATATATATTCGTAAGTATATTTCTGATTGCCTTATGGGTAGTGTATTTAGGAAATAGTTTGCCTATCATTCACGCAATGAATAATGAACGAACGATGAAGAGGAAATTAGCGGGTCTAGTTTTTCTGCTGGCAGTGCAGTTCCATGGTTTGGATGCACAAGTTTTTCGTGCATTTGAAATGCAGTTTAAGGCAAGAAATTATGGCATAGATATGGGGTTGAATATTCAACGGAATTGGAGAAATCGCATTACTCCTGGGGGTGTGAAAATGCATGATATTTGGCAAGCTGCGGCAGCAGATTCACACAATAGTGAAACATCCAGGCAGATTGAGATTCCATCGCCCGAGAAAAATAAATTAACACAAATTTCGCGTTTAGGTGGGGAAATTAATGGGACTTGGATTGAGCGCACGGCTATTATTTATTCATTGGAATTGGGGAATATTAAGGATCCGAGGGAGCAATTGGTAGTTAATGAAAGATTAATTGGGAGTAGACCGTTTAAGTTGAATAAGATTTCACATACATGGATGTTGAAGCCAAGCATTGGCAAGATATGGAGTGTAAGTGAGCGGAGGTCGCGCAATGATGTTGGTTTTAGGATGGTAGGGAATTTGGGTATTCCTGTGGCGTATAGCTGGCCTATATATATTTGGTTGTATCAACGGAATTTTTTGATAGACGGGTATGTGGATGCTAAATATAATCCAGCAGTACAGCCATCAACAGAAATAGGAGGAACTGCTTCGTGGACTAAAGGCATCAAGCAAGGTACAATTACGCCGGGGTTATCTGGCTCAATGGGTTTTCAGTTCGAATGGGGGAGTTATAAGCAGGTAACCAACTCGATTACGTTGGGTTGTTCTGTTGATTATTTTGTACAAAAAATACCAAACTGGTACAACCCGAATATGAACCGAAACATCTTCCCGGCAGTATTTGTTACCTTTGCAGCCGGAATTTCCAGAGATGAATAAGTTGTAGAGATGAAATTTGGCTTAAAAAATTGATTTATAGCAACTTGTAATTTGGAGATTTTGAAATAAAACTTATAGCAGTGATTGAATTACCAATAGTATCCAAAGAAAGAAAAGGCATTAGCAAGCCATCTTGGTTGAAAATTGAATTGCCAACCGGTGAAAATTATACCCGAGTGAAGCGGTTGGTGAAGGAGCATAAATTGCATACAATTTGTGAAGATGGCAGATGTCCGAACATGGGCGAATGTTGGGGAGCGGGAACAGCAACTTTTATGATTTTGGGCAACATTTGTACACGCAGTTGCTCATTTTGCGCAGTGGCAACGGGCAGGCCTAATGAATACGACAGAGATGAGCCGTTTAGGGTAGCTGAGGCGGTTCGTTTGATGGGGGTGAAACACTGTGTTATCACATCTGTAAACCGAGACGAGCTTAAAGACAAGGGCGCTGGGGTTTGGGCAGATACCATTCGCGAAGTAAAAAAGCAGAATCCGGACACCACAATAGAGACTTTAATCCCTGATTTCAAAGCCAACTGGGATTTGTTATATATGGTTTTAGAGGCAAGGCCTGATGTGGTGAGCCATAACATGGAAACGGTTGAAAGGCTATACAGAATGGTGCGTCCACAGGCCAAGTATCAACGTTCTTTGGAGCAAATACAGAAAACGAAAGAGTTTGGATGTAGAACAAAATCCGGGGCGATGTTGGGTTTGGGTGAAACGCAAGAAGAGGTTGAGCAGTTGATGAAGGATTTGCATGCTCACGGATGCGATGTATTAACCTTGGGGCAGTATTTGCAACCAACAAAAATGCATTTGGATGTTAAGGAGTTTGTGACACCGGATCAATTCAAATATTATGAAGAGTTGGGCTTGAAAATGGGCTTCCGATTTGTAGAAAGCGGTCCGATGGTTCGCAGTTCTTACCATGCTGAAAAGCATGTTTTGTAACAGATTACGAGAATCTGTTTAAAATTTGACAAAAATATTTGATTTAATCGCCATAAATGGGGTTAAAACACATTGTATTCTTTGGAATATTAACAAAACCTTTATTAATTTGTAAAATACCTGTAGTATAAGCAATCTTATGAAGTTAAATAATACCATTCGAGTTTCTATGTCAGCCCTTTTGGTTGCTGGTGTGGGTTATTTTGTAGCCAACGAGCCGGTAAGGATTTGGAAAGAAAATCACGGTGTAGAAAAAGAAAACGAAGAGGAATCTATCGAAGGAGCGATTCGATCCATGTACAGCATGAGATTGAACGAAAAGACTGGTACCATCGAACCTGAGTGGATAGC
>JAGKXC010000076.1 GCA_021151535.1 Sphingobacteriia bacterium
TGAGCGGAATTTGTAAGGTGGAAGAGCAAGTGCTGATCCAAGAATTATCCAAATTAGTTCGCAAAGAAAAAACAAGAGAAAACCAACAACTGGTAGAAGAACTGGCGCAAATTACCGAAGCCGCCGGAATCTCCATGCCGCAACCTACCATCACCGATATCCACCAAGAATTGGCGCTTTTTCGGATGATGTTGTTGTATGGCGATAAAATTTGGAGAGAAGAAATTACCCTGTTTCAGTATATCAAGGAAGAGATCAAAAACGATGATATCATCGAATTTTTAGAGCCGTTGGGCCAAAAATTGCATGAATTGTTCGAATCACTGCCCGAATGGCCCGGTTTGAACTACTTTACCCAACACCTAGATCCAGAGGTGGCCTCTTGGGCAGCAGGTGAGTTGGCGGCAGGACATGATTTGAGCCAAGCATTTGCCCAAAATTTCATCGATGTAAGGAATGAAGAAGATCGCTGTTTGGACCTCACAACCAATATCTTACTGCATATCCGACGTAAAAAAATTGATCGCCTCATCCTCCAAAAAATGGATGAATTAAAAAATCCCGAAGCCGATATCGAAGAGCTTCTTTTATTCGTAGAATTCCTCAATGAACAGAAGGCAGTGATCGCCAAAGCGTTAGGAATGGCTGTGAGTAATATGTGGATTAATTGATAATGAACAACATAGCATTTTTGGCGCTTTTCGTATCTTTGCAACTATGCTCAGAAGCAAATGGATTTTTCCAACTGTTGTTCTGATTTTATGCAGCGCAGCAGTTATAGGAAAAGCTACCTTTGGAACTTCTAAGACATCTTTTGTTAAGGCGTCGGATACTGCTATTGTACTTAGCGGCGATTCCCTCTATTTCGATACTTTATCCCTCTCATTAAAGCGTATTCCCACCGTAATGGCCATGCACCATGTGGCCACCAAAGCCATTCCCAAATGGGCCAATATCTTTACCGCCATTAAAATTATTGAAAGTGGAGTAGATGGACAATATTCCAAATACGCCCGCCTGTACAACAACCTCGTGGGCATGCGTCAGCCTCGCGCCAGAAAAACAACTTCCTTGGGTGGCTCCAAAACCAATTACGCCATTTATGCCCATTGGTATGATTGTATTTTGGATTTTGGCCTCTACCTAGATGGCATTGAGCGCAGCTTTATCCGCAAGCGTGGCCGCAACCTCAAAAGCGATCAAGAAATGGTGCGATACCTCTACGGCATCTACAATACCAACACCCGTTGGAGAACCGATGTGCTGAAAGTACTCGGCGAAATTCAAGAAGCTACCGCCCCCAAACCCCTGATTCCTCCTGCTCCCTACGAGCAAGATCCCGCGGTTACCACGCCTTCCGCAACCTTAAATAATCCGTAATTTATTTTTTTCGGGCGATAATAATCTGGGCCACACTAAATACAAATGCCCCAGTAAACGCCAGCAAATTCAAGCCGAAAATCTTGAAATAATCCCAGCTGGGTTGCAACAAATTATGCGTTTCACCTCCACTCATTACCGCATGTGCATGCGCATCTATCGCCGCTTTCATTGGTGGTAAAATGCAATAACCTACCATCAATCCGCCAATGATAATCCCCAGCTCCAAACTCATAAACAACATCGCCAAAGCCCTTCCTCGCTGCTCCTGACCAGCAGTATCACTGGCCCATGCAAACAAACTTGGGGCGTTGAAACCCTGACCCAAGCCATATCCAATCGCCGAAATCCAAAACCAAATATTCAACTGCGTTTGGTTGATCATAGCAATCTGCAAGCGCTGAAAATTGTACACCTCCATCGCCAAACCCATCAAAATGAGCATGGAAATGATTTGGAAAAATGTACCAATGGCCGTGCTCCAAGATCTTCCTAATGAATCGGAAATTTTGCCGCTAATGAGTCGGAAAAACAGGGATGTGGCAATGTAAATACTCAAATAATATCCCTTGTTTTCATAGCCTAAGGCCAATGTAAAATCAGGCATCACCGTTAAAATACTGCCCAAAGAAACGCATACCAACAGCATCAAAAGCGCGGGTTTCCATGCTTTCCAGAAAAACAATTGCGATAGCTTAAATTGGAACTTCTTTTTCTCTTTTATAGGGCGAGATTCCGGCAACTGATAGAAAATCAACAGCGATACAATCGCAAAGGCAGAACTCATGTAAAACAAGGATGTACTTCCCCAAACCAATGCGATTTTTGCCCCAACGGCATAACCCAAAGTGGTTCCAATGTTGTTGAACATGCCTTGCCAACCCATTGCGCGGCCGCGAAAGTCTGGATGCACCACGTCTGCGGTATAAGCGGTAAAGCCAGTAGGGGTGAAGCCGGTAGAAAATCCGTGAATCACGCGAATCATCAAAAAGGTGAAAACCGTGGTTGTGATGGGGTAAAACCACCCCGCCACCAAACAAAATACACAGCCCGCCACCATGGCCCATCTCCTGCCAATATTGTCGGTGATCCAACCGCTTAAGGGCCGCGAAATCAACGCGCTCATGGAAAATAATGGAATCAACCAACTCACATACGCATCGCCACCGCGTTTGCGCAATTCTGTGGCTAGTTCTGGCAAAATAATATTAAACGATAAGAAGAAACTCAACGCGCCTAAGCACATCCACCAAAATTGCCTGGGAAATGGCTTTTCCTTGCTGTAAAATGGCGATGCGGTTGTTTCTGGCGATTCATTCATGATGGTCTGTCCAACAACCTCTCTTAATAACGTGCCACCAACGGCATGATGCGGCCTTTGCCAAATGCTTTTTCACTGACGCGCAGAATTGGTGGCGCTTGGTAACGCTTGTATTCACTGTTGTTTACCAAATTCAATACCTTATCAACCGTAGAAGGTTCGTAGCCCAAAGTGATAATTTCGTCGCGTCCTTTGCGCAGTTCAATGTAATTCTTCAGCAGTTCGTCTAAAACTTCGTAAGGAGGCAAAGAGTCTTGGTCTTTCTGACCCGGTCTTAACTCCGCTGAAGGTGCTTTTTCGATGATGTTGTTGGGGATGATTTCTTGGTGGCGATTGATGTATCGCGCCAACGCATAAACCTGGGTTTTGTACACATCGCCCATGGGTGAAAGTGCTCCGCATAAATCGCCATACAAAGTGGAATAACCCACACTCATTTCGCTTTTGTTGCTGGTATTTAATAAGATATGACCTAGTTTGTTGCTGATAGCCATCAACAATACTGCTCTAGATCGCGCTTGCAAATTTTCTTCCGCCAAAGAAAAAGGTCTGTTCATGAATACCGGTTTTAGGGTGTCCATATAGGCCGTGTAAATATCTTCAATGGGCAAGGTGATGGGGGAATTATCCAACCTGCGAGAGAGTTCCAGCGCATCTTGTACGCTATGATCACTGGAATACATCGATGGCATCAAAATCGGATGCACATTTTCTGCGCCCAATGCGGCTGTAGCCAAAGCCTGAATCACCGCACTATCAATGCCACCGCTGGCACCAAATGTGGCAGATTTAAAGCCCATTTTCTTGAAATAATCGCGTATGCCAAATACCAAAGATTGGTACAACAATGCCGCGTCGTTGCTTTCCAACGGCACCGATTCGCCTTCCGAAAATTTCCCTTTTTCGTACTGTAAATACGCAATGGATTCCGCAAAACCCGGTAATTGTACCGCCACTTCGCCGTTGGCATTGATGGCCCTTGAACTTCCATCAAAAATCAGTTCCGTATGCGTTCCCACTTGGTTAACGTACAGAACAGGAAGGTCGAACCGACTTGCCTGCCCAGCAAATACGCGGTTTCTAAGCGATTGTTTTCCAATATGAAAGGGCGATGCAGAAGGGTTGATGATGATTTGCGCACCTTGCTTTTTCAAATTCTCACCGGGATGTTCCGCATACTCGAAATCGTTATAAATATCCCATAAATCCTCACAAATGGCGATTCCAATTCTCACGCCTTTGTATTCGATGATGCTGGTTTCTTGCGCCGGTTCAAAATATCTGCGTTCGTTGAAAACATCATAGGTAGGCAGCAAAGTTTTGGGCACAATGTGTTTGATTTTTCCGTCGTGAATGAAGCAACACACGTTTTGTAACAACCTGCCTTTGCTGTTGGGATTGCGCATCACGCCGCCAACTATGGCCGCAATTCCGTCGCAAGCCATCGCCACTGCCTCCAAACTCTGTTCGCATTTTTCTACAAACCAGGGATAATCCAACAAGTCTTCGGGAGAATAACCACATACCGATAATTCAGAAAACACAATCAAATCGGCTTTCTTCTGCTTGGCCTCGAAAATCGCATCCGCAATCTTGGATGTGTTGTTTTCAAAGTCAGCAATTTTATAGTTTAGCTGCGCTAAGGCAATTCTCAGTCCCGACATCGTTAGTTAGCAATCAAATAATCCGCTTCAAAAATAGTTCAAATGGGGATACGGCTTGGCGATTCCCCATAAAAAAATCCCGCCAACAGCGGGATTTTTTGTAAATAATCTTGTCTCATTTGCCGTTCTCACAGCAAATGGCCTAGAAAATGGATTAAAATACCAAGCCCAAACTGATCGACATCATGTTGGAGCGAGCGTTTACCCTAGAATCTTTGAAGAAATCGTTGATGCCATTGTCAAAACGCAAACCTGCGGTGAAACGGGTGTTTCCTGTAAGTTTATACTCCAAACCTGCACCAATGATTAATGGGAAACGGAAAGACGCTACATTGTCTCTAAAATCGTATTCTTTTTCGCCCAAAGCAGAACCCACAACGGTAGTTCCGGAGAATTGATACACGTCATCCGATTCTTTGTTAGGGTCATGGAATGAAATTCCCTTGTTGTCTGGGTAGATTTTAGCGGTAGTATTTACTGTAGAAACGGCCAATCTGCTTCTTAACATGAACGAAGGGGCGATCCCAACTTGGATATAATATTTCATGTTGCCGATTTCAGCGGTTTTCATTTTTAATCCCAGAGGGATTTGTAAATATTGGTTGTTGTATTTGAATTCCAACTCACCACCTTTGAAGGTAGTGGTATCGTATCCACCGCCAGCCAAAGGCGTTACATTCTTCAAAGTAGTGGTTGAAGCAACCTTAACGGGAATGGTAGAAACGCTTAATTCGGTACTGAAGAAGTAGTTTCCAGATTTGCCCAAGCCAAAATCGCCAGTAACTCCGTAAGAAAATCCTACGCCAGCACCATCGGCTTTCATCGATCCATCTTGTATCTTTGCCCAAGCAATGTTAGGGCTAATGCGGATTCCCAACTCCATGTTATCCAGCGTTTGTGCGGTAACTGGCTGAAAAAGCATGGCACCTAACCACGCAGTTAAACCAAAAGTGATGTTTCTTTGTACGTTCATAACGAATATATTAATGCAAAAATCTAAATTCCTATTCAATATACGGTTGGCGGTTTTTCCCCTGTTTTTTGGGATTCTGTTTTCTTGTACACATTCGCCAAAACCTAACCCCCAAGTGGCTACCAAAATTCAGTATGTGAACTTCGTAGATCAGCTTGATTCCTTGCGTATAAACGGATGTAAGTGGCATGATATTGTTCGCTTGAGCGATCAAAATCCGCGTTTCTTCGATTTGTGGTGGTCGGAAGTAATGGGCTTTAACGCCTTAAATGGTGAAGATACCAACATTGTAGCACAGAAATTTCAGTATTGGCTCAACCAAAATGCGCGTGTGATGGTATGGGCGAAATCGCATTACCAGAAAGATAGCCGCTATAAAGAGATGCTTTCCAATGCACTATCCTTGTTGCATGGCGATTTGCAAGCGTTCAATGATACCGCCGTTCCCCAATTTATGGTGTACGATTATCTGTCGCAATTTTCCAACTATTCAACCTTTACCGATGAGTACGATCCAAGGTTGTTCATCAAAAAGGTGGCAAATGTAGCCCCCGCCGCTGCCCACGCAGCAGCCCCTGCGAAAAATCCAGCTACAGCAACTTCAGCAGCAGCCTCTGCCAACAAAACTTCGGGAAATACGGCCAAACCTGCTGCCAAGCCGGCAGACAAACACTCGGCTACCGAACAGGCTAACCGCCTATCGCCCCAGAAAACTGTAATCCTCGCATACTCCAAGGAATTGTTCTTCAACGATACTTTTGAGCCGTATTCGATGATGGATCTGCCTCCGTTTTTTACCCGCTATTGCGCTACCAATCAGATCGCATTTCAACTGGCGATGGGTTACATAAAAATGAAGTACGAGCCGCTGTATAAGCGCAATTCCATGCTGGAAGAAGCCGTTTTTCAAGGCAAATTGTGGTACACCACCTTGCAAGCTTTCCCAGGCGTAAAACCCTATGAAGTGCTCGGCTATACCCAAGAAGAATGGAAATGGTTGGAAGCCCAAGAAGGACAGATTTGGAAGTTTTTTATCGATCAGAAATTGCTGTTTGCAACCAATTTTCAAGAATACAAACGCTTCTTCGCCTTTGGCAACAAAACCTTTGGTGGCGGAGTGCCAGATAACTGTCCGCCGCTAATCGGAAATTACCTCGGATACCGCATCGCCGAAAAATGGATGAAGCAAAATCCAGATAAAAAACTCAAGGATCTTTGGGGCGATACCGACGCCAATCAAATTTTGCAACAATCTGAATACAACCCAGTTAAATAATTATGAATCAAGATTTATACGATTACATGCAGCCGCGTTTGAAGGAAAACAGTTTTATTCAATTCATTGGTTTGGAATTGGATGATATTGATAAAGGTTTTGCGCAAATGCACATCAATATCCAACCGCATCACATGCAACATACCGGGTTTACCCATGGCGGCGTAACGGCTACCATTTGCGATGTGGTTACGGGGATTTCGGCCTATACGGTGGCGCCGCAAGGCTTGAATGTGGTAACAGTTGATTTAAAGGTGAGCTACGTAAATCCATCCACTGCGCCTGTTCAAAAAGCCATTGGCAAGGTAAAAAAAGGCGGAAAAACCTTGATTTTTTGCGAAGGAGAAGTGTACGATGTTTTCCCCAATGGCGATGAAAAACTGGTGGCTACCTGCGTTTCCATTATGGCGTCGGTAGATGTGCCTCTGGTGCCTGCCAAATAATTCACCCAAATATTTATTTCTCTGCCAACAATTCCGAGCAATTTTGCAGTTCCCCTAAATAAAATTCATCAACTTTCCCCACCTTTGTATCATGAAATACCGCAGCGTTTTGTATGCCAACTACCACACCACACAAAGTGGTAGGGCTTCATTAACCGATGCCCAAACGCTTTTTCACCGCGAAAAAATCCAATTTAGCCGTGAAATTGTGCCGTTGCTGCAATCGCTTTCCAAAGATGCGCCCATTTTTGATATGGGCTGCGGAAGCGGTAGTTTGATTCAAGCATTGAAAGAGGCTGGATTTCAGCAAATACAAGGGATGGATGTAAGCCAAGAGCAAGTGGAAATGGCGCATTCCTTGGGTGTAAAAGAAGTGGTATTGGGCGATGCCATGGCATATCTGAAAAACAATCCCGCTCAATTTCAATTGATTACCGGGATGGATATCATTGAGCATTTTACCAAAGATGAATTGGTGGAATTGTTGCAGTTGATTCAATCTGCCCTTAAGCCTGGCGGATGGGCCATTTTCCGCACCCCCAATTTGGATGCCCCCATGGCTACCGTTTTCTCTCAGGGCGATTTTACCCATGAGAATTACCTCAATGCTTCTTCCGCTCAGCAAGTAATGATGGCCTGCGGCTATCCACAAGTGGAAGTGAAAGCATCTCACATGCAGGTTGCATCGCCAGTAAAAGAAATGCTGAGAAAATGCTTTTATGCCTGCCTGTCGTTGCACCTGAAAATAACCCTTTTTGCTACGGCAAGAAGCACAAGAAATATTTTGTTTAGTCCCAATATGATCATTATCGGAAGAAAATGAAACCCATAGCATGTATTACAGGAGCCAGTAGCGGAATCGGAGAGGCTACGGCGTATGAGTTAAATAAAATGGGCTATCGCTTGATTTTGCTGGCCAGAAGAGCGGATCGACTAACACAGGTAGTGAATAACATTAAAGCCGATGGTGGCGAAGTGTTTTCGGCAGAATTGGATGTAAGAAACCAAACTGCGGTGGCCGATTTCTTTGCACAATTGCCCGTTGAATGGCAAGAAATTTCAGTGTTGGTGAATAACGCTGGATTGGCGCAGGGATTATCGAAAATCTACGAAGGCGATATCGCACATTGGGATGCCATGATCGATACCAACGTAAAAGGATTGTTGTATGTAACCCGTGCGGTAACGCCGGGTATGGTGGCAAGGAAAAGCGGACATGTGATCAACATTGGGTCTATTGCGGGCAAGGAAGTTTATGATAACGGCAATGTCTATTGCGCGTCGAAATTTGCGGTTGATGCCTTGAACAAAGCCATGCGAATGGAAATGGCGGTTCACGGAGTGCGTGTAACGGGCATACATCCTGGAGCGGCCGAAACGGAGTTTTCTGTTGTTCGTTTTCAGGGCGATGAAGAAAGAGCGAAGAAAGTGTACGAAGGTTTTGAGAATTTGGTAGCGGCAGACATTGCCGATGCCATCGGTTGGGTGGTGAGCAGAAAGCCCCATGTAAATATCAATGATTTGGTGATTATGCCTCAGGCACAAGCGGTTGCTGGCGTAATTATTAGAAAATAAATCCCTGTTTTTAATTGTAAAATTAAGATGAGCAACAAAAACAAAAACAAAAATGGTGTGGTGTATTCTACCAATCCAGATTTTCAATTTAATCAGGGCGATGAGGAAATGGAAACTCTTGCTGCTGCGAAACAGTTGTTGTATGTGCGCAGGGAAGTGAGAAACGGAAAACCCTGTGTGGTGATTAAGGAATTTGTGGGTAATGCACAAGATTTGAAGGACTTAGAAAGGAAGTTAAAGAATCATTGTGGGGTTGGTGGATCGGCAAAAGGCGGCGATATTATTATTCAGGGCGATTTACACGCCAAGGTAAAAACCTATTTGCAAGGGTTGGGTTATAAAACCAAAGGCTAAAATTGTAATTATCAATTATTTAATTTATATTCGATTCGTTCAATGATGATTGAATGGATTGTTGTATGAAAAAATCTTCATTTTTATTCATTCTCGGGCTGTTGGTAACCGGTCTGTTCTTGCCTATCAGCAGTTGCGCGCCTGAAAAGCCCGAAGAGCAGGTTTATATGGGTACCTATCCACTTGGAGATATCAAAGATTACTTGTATTTCAAACCCGGTAGCATGTGGGTGTATGAGTGCGATAGTACAGGTGAGTTGGATACTCAGATCATGGTAATATGCGATACGTTTTGGACTGTTGAAAGTTATATTAAATATCAAGAAATATATAGGGTAATTAAAAGTAAAAACGAGGGTAGTACTTATACGGATTCACGAATAAATGGGCCAATTCCATATAGCAAGAAAAATATTAATTATTTTTTTTATTTAATGCGATGGCAGGTTGGTAAAAATAACAAGGCTACAGGCTCAGATTGTATCTTTTATAAACCCTATGATACCGCAGAATTGAGGTTCGATGGTAAAAGTATATACAAAGGATTATTATTGAATTATAAGGTAAACAAAATAACATTTGATACAG
>JAGKXC010000196.1 GCA_021151535.1 Sphingobacteriia bacterium
GATTTAGCACCAACGTATGACCATGCGCCATCTCTTAAATCAACATAGGCATTTTGTGTTGCCGTCGCAACTGATAGCGTATCTATACCCGCACCATCCCAAATATATCGGTCTGTTTGAGTATACGTGTCATTAGCAGTACGCTGACTGTTGTTAACACCATACAAATAATGAATAGCTGCTAAGTCAAACATGCGCAAACCACGATAACTCCAAGAGCCTGTATAAGACATATTGGTATTAATCGTATTATCTTCACTCGTTGGTAAAGCAATAGAATCCGCATCAGCCTCAAAAGAATGTTTTAACGGGAGTATTCAAAAGTCTGTGTCAAATTTTTACACTTAAGAAATACTCAAGAGAGATTGACACATGAACACCTTTAACTTTGAAGAAGCGTTAAAACAACTCCAATCAGGCAAGAAGCTCACAGGGACAGATGGTATATTAACCCCCTTAATCAAACAACTCACCGAAGCCGCGTTACAAGCCGAACTAGAGCAGCATCTACAACAAGAAGAATCACCCGCTAATCGTAAAAATGGCTACACCAGCAAAACCATCAAAACAAGCACAGGCAGTTTTGACCTAGATACCCCCCGAGACCGCGCAGGGACATTTGAACCGCAACTGGTTAAAAAACACCAAACCAAACTGACCGATGAAATTGACAGTAAAATTTTATCGTTATTTGCCCTAGGTATGAGCTACAAAGACATTCAACAACACATCAGTGAACTGTACGCCTTAAGCGTCTCTGACGGCATGATTACCGCGATAACTGACCGTTTGATTCCCGAGTTAAAGCAATGGCAGCAACGCCCCTTAGAAGCGGTGTATCCCTTCATTTGGCTTGATGCTATCCAGTATAAAATCAAGGAAAATGGCCAATATATATCAAAGGCGGTTTACACCATTTTGGGTGTAAATTGTGAAGGACAAAAAGAGTTACTCGGTTTGTATGTCTCTGAAAATGAAGGGGCAAATTACTGGCTGACGGTATTGACGGATTTATACAATCGGGGTGTTAAAGATATTTTAATTGCCTGTATTGATGGCTTAAAAGGCTTTCCTGAGGCGATTGCAACCATTTACCCTAAAACCGAGATTCAACATTGTATTATTCATCAAATTCGCAATAGTTTACGTTATGTCGGCTCTAAGCATCATAAAGCGTTTATGGCGGATTTAAAGCCTGTTTATCGGGCAGCAACGTTGATAGCAGCAGAGTCCGCTTTAGATGATTTAGAGGCAAAATGGGGGCATTTATACCCTGTGGTCATTAAATCATGGCGAAGCAACTGGCCAACGTTATCCGCGTATTTTAAGTATCCTGATTACATTCGCAAACCCATTTATACGACTAACGCGGTGGAGGCTGTGCATCGTCAATTTAGAAAATTAACCAAAACGAAAGGCGGTTTTAGTAGTGAGCAGGCTTTACTCAAATTACTCTATGCAGGTATGATGAATGCCTCTGAACGATGGACAATGCCTATCGCTAATTGGGGACAAACCATGGCTCAGTTATCCATTCATTTTCATGGCCGTCTTGATGGCATCATGAAAATCTAAATTCCCCTGACACAGAATAATGAATACCCTC
>JAGKXC010000077.1 GCA_021151535.1 Sphingobacteriia bacterium
ATATCCGAAGCTGGGAAACCTATAGAAACCAATAGGTTATAGGATCTTTCACAAACTTCAATTTTGCGTTGATAGCTATCTGCCTGTCCGGTTTCATCAAAAGCCATTACCACCACAGCAGCACCATAGCGGTGAACTTTCTTGGCTTTTTCAATGAAAGCGGACTCTCCATCTTTTAAAGAGATGGAGTTAACAATTCCTTTGCCTTGTAGGCATTTTAAACCGGCCTCAATCACTTCCCATTTGGATGAATCCAACATCACGGGAACGCGAGAAATATCAGGTTCTGCTGCAATCAGATTTAGGAATGTAACCATCGCTTCTTTCGAATCGAGCATCCCCTCATCCATATTGATATCGATAACTTGGGCTCCGCTTTCAACTTGTTGTCTAGCAACATCCAAAGCGGCAGTATAATCGCCAGCAAGAACAAGTCTTGCAAACTTTTTACTTCCGGTTACGTTGGTTCTTTCACCGATGTTCACAAAGTTTGTAGTGGGTGAAATCACAAAGGATTCCAAGCCACTGAGAAACATATTTTTTGGATTGCCGTTCACGGAATTGTTATCGAAAAATTTTGTATAAAATAGAATTTATCTCAATGATGGCCAATTACTTGGATTTGATTCATGCATCATTTGATACACTTGCTCAAACACAGAATCAACAGAAGGTTTGCTGAAATAATCACCATCAGATCCATAAGCAGGCCTGTGTTCTTTGCCGGTAATGGTGAGCGGTGCAGAATCCAAATAGCGGTATCCGCCTTGGATTTCCAAAACTTGCTGCATCATATAGGAAGTGGCTCCGCCTGGAACATCTTCGTCTAAGAAAACGATTCTGTTGGTAGATTTCAAGCTTTCAACGATGTGGTGATTGATATCAAATGGCAACAATGTTTGCACGTCGATCAATTCAACGCGAATGCCCTTTTCCGCTAACAAATCGCAAGCTTCTTGGGCGATACGGACAGAAGAACCGTAAGTAACCAAGGTAACATCTTCACCAAATCTGAGTGTTTCAGGAATACCCAAAGGCACAGTAAAATCGCCAATATTAGCAGGCATTTTTTCCTTGATTCTGTAGCCATTTAAGCATTCAACTACCAAAGCAGGTTCATCCGCACGCAACAAAGTGTTGTACATACCGGCTGCTTGTGTCATGTTTCTAGGAACACAAACGTGCATACCTCTTACGGCATGAATAATCATGCCCATGGGGCTTCCGCTATGCCAAATACCTTCTAATCGATGACCGCGGGTACGGATAATAATCGGTGATTTTTGTCCGCCTTTGGTACGGTATTGCATGGTAGCAATGTCATCGCTCATAGGTTCCAGAGCATACAGCAAGTAATCGAGGTATTGGATTTCGGCGATAGGTCTAAGGCCACGCATGGCGGCACCGATACCTTCACCTATGATACTCCATTCGCGGATTCCTTTATCGGTAACGCGCAACTCACCATATTTCTCTTGCATTCCAGAGAATCCTTGGTTTACATCGCCAATTCTTCCAACGTCTTCACCGAATGCAAAAACGCGGGGATCTCTTTCCAAGTTAGCGTCGAAGCAAGCTCTTACAACCAAGTATCCATCGGCGGTTTCATCTGTAAATTCAGCGGGAACAACCGGAACGTTGAAAACGCTACCTGGACCTTGTGAAAGCACGTGACTGCTATAGCGATCGCCATTGAGTTTTTCAAAATCTTCGATGGCTTGGATCAATGATTGTTTTTGGGCGATAGGCCACTGGCTGCATAATCTGGCTGCTTTATAAAATGCATTGCCAATGTCTCTTCTCAACGGTTCTGAGATAGCCGACAACTGATTAGCGATGGCATTCAACTCATCAGCAAATCCTTGTTGTGCAAGGGTTTGAAGCACATTCACTGCCGAAGCTACTTCTTCCTTGATAGGGTTGATATAGGCTTGCCAAGCTTCTTTTTGTGAAGATTTTACATGGTTAAGAGCGTTCTCTTCTAGTTGATTTAACTCATCTGAAGTGGCATAACCTTTTTCTTCAATCCACTCACGCATCTGCTTGATGCAATCGAAATCGGTTTCCCAATCCAAACGCTCTTTGGTTTTGTAACGTTCGTGGCTACCACTGGTTGAGTGGCCTTGTGGTTGGGTAACTTCATAAACGTGAACAAGTACGGGGGTATGTTTCTCACGACATACATCTGCTGCTTTTTTGTAAGCGGCCACCAATTCTGGGTAATTCCAACCGCGGGCTTTGAAGATTTCCAAAGCGGTTCCGTCTTGGTTGGTTTGGAAACCAGCCATTAGGGCGGAGATATTTTCTTTTGCGGTTTGGTATTTTGCGGGAACAGAAATTCCGTATCCATCATCCCAAACGCTCATCAACATAGGCACTTGCATCACCGAAGCGGCATTCATTACTTCCCAGAAAATACCTTCTGAGGTAGAAGCGTTACCGATGGTACCGAAGGCGATTTCGTTTCCTTTATTGGAGAAATCACTAAACTGGTGAAGGTCTGGATTTTCTCTATAGAGTTTTGAAGCCACAGCCAAACCCAATAGGCGCGGCATTTGACCGGCTGTTGGGGAAATGTCTGCAGAGGAGTTAAACCGATCAGTTTGGGGTAGCCATTCACCGTTTTCGTCTAACAAACGGGTAGCAAAGTGGCCGTTCATGCAACGTCCGCCTGTAGCAGGTTCTTCTTCTACACTGGGATTGGCATAGAGTTGTGCAAAGAAACCTTTTACGTTGCTAATTCCTTTGGCGAACATAAAGGTTTGGTCGCGGTAATAGCCACTTCTCCAATCGCCCTTTTCAAAAACTTTGGCCATAGCCAATTGGGCAACTTCCTTACCATCACCGAAGATTCCGAATTTGGCTTTTCCGGTGAGTACTTCTTTTCTTCCGATTAAACTGGCGTGGCGACTTTCAAAAGCGATACGATAATCGTTGAGCACTTCTTGAATAAATTCCGATTTATTCATTTCGGCAGACTTCCCTTTGATTTGCATGCAACTACAAAGATACGAGTTTCGCACAAAATCATCTTGGATAATCGCATTTTTAAGCGTCGAAAATGGTTAATTTTGCGGGATGTCTCGATTCGAAATTGTTTCACCATTTCAGCCAACGGGCGATCAGCCTACAGCAATTTCCGAATTGGTAGAGGGGGTTGAAAATGGAATTCGGGCGCAGACATTATTGGGGGTAACGGGTAGCGGTAAAACCTTTACTGTGGCCAACGTGATTGAACAAACCCAGAGGCCCACTTTAATCTTGAGTCATAACAAGACTTTGGTATCCCAATTGTACGGAGAATTCAAGCAGTTTTTCCCCAACAATGCGGTGGAGTATTTTGTGAGTTATTACGATTATTATCAGCCCGAAGCTTACATTCCAACTTCAAATACTTACATTGAAAAAGACCTAAACATCAACGATGAAATTGAGAAATTGAGGTTAAAAACGATTTCCAGTTTGTTGAGTGGCAGGCGCGATGTGATAGTGGTGGCGAGTGTGAGTTGCATTTATGGCGCAGGAAATCCGGCCGATTATGAGAATACAATTATTCGGATCAGCAAAGGCGATGTTATTACGCGTAATCAATTGCTATACAGGCTGGTAGAGAGTTTGTATTCGAGAACGACAGCAGACTTCAATCGCGGTACATTCCGGGTAAAAGGCGATACTGTAGATGTGAATTTGGCTTACAATGATTTTGCTTATCGCATCTCATTTTTTGGCGATGAGATTGAGGATATTTACAGTTTTGAACCTGATACAGGCAGGAAAATTGAATCCTTAAATGATGCTGCTATCTATCCTGCGAATTTGTATGTGAGTCCGCGCGATCGTTTGAAAGAAATCATTTATCAAATTCAGGATGATTTGATGGAGCAAGTGGATTGGTTTAATCAACAAGGAAGATTTTTAGAGGCGAAGCGCCTAGAGGAGCGGGTGAATTTTGATTTGGAAATGATTCGGGAGTTGGGTTATTGTAATGGCATTGAGAATTATTCTCGCTATTTTGATCGCCGAAAACCGGGCGATAGACCTTTCTGTTTGTTGGATTATTTTCCCAAAGATTTCCTTTTGGTAGTGGATGAATCGCATGTTACGATGCCACAAATTAGAGCCATGTATGCGGGTGATAGGAGCAGGAAAGTGAACTTGGTTGATTTTGGTTTTCGTTTGCCGGCGGCATTGGATAATCGCCCGTTACAATTCGAAGAATTCTACAATACGGTGAATCAAGTTTTGTATGTGAGTGCAACGCCTGCGGAATATGAAATCAAGGAAAGTGAAGGTGTGATTGTGGAGCAGTTGATTCGTCCAACCGGGTTATTGGATCCTATAATTGAGGTTAGGCCTCTGGAAAATCAGGTAGATGATTTAATTGAGGAGATTGAGAATCGCATAAAAATGGGCGATAGGGTGCTTGTAACCACGCTTACCAAGCGGATGGCGGAAGAGTTAACCAAATATTTGTTACGGTTATCGATCAAAGTGGATTATATACACAGTGAGGTAAAGACGTTAGACAGGGTTGAGATTTTGCGGAATTTGAGATTGGGCAGTATCGATGTTTTGGTGGGTGTGAACTTATTAAGAGAGGGATTGGATTTACCGGAAGTGAGTTTGGTGGCCATTATGGATGCCGATAAGGAAGGATTTTTGCGTAGCCAGACGTCGTTGGTGCAAACCATCGGTAGGGCGGCGCGGAATGATAGGGGTTTGGTAATCATGTATGCTGATAAAATCACCAAAAGCATGCAATTGACAATTGAAGAAACCGAACGCAGACGCCAGAAACAGATGGAATACAATACAGAGCACGGCATTGTGCCGAAGACGGTTTTGAAGAGCAAGGATGAGATCTTTAAACAGACATCTGTTGCGGATGCGAAGCACGGCGATGTTGATTTGCATGCGGCTGCGAGGTATGAAGAGGAGTTAAAGGCAATGCCTTTGGCTGCTGATCCTATCGTGGCTTATTTGGATAAGGAGGGATTGAAGAAACTTATCGCCAGAACAGAAAAAGAGATGCTACGGGCTGCAAAGGATATGGAATATATGGAGGCGGCTCGATTGCGCGACGAATTGGAAACCTTGCGCAAGAAATTGGCGGAGGCCTAGTCTGCATGGGCAAAGGTTGAGGCCTATGCTGAGTGGAGAAGAATAAGTAGAGTCGGTTATAAGCCGAGGTAGCAGGTTCTGCTATTCGCTATTTGGGTATTTTTATGCTTTGAGCAACTACAGCACTCATGTTGAACAATCCGCCGAGTTTGTATTTAGGATTTTTATTCAGGGCGATAATGTTGCTAAATATATTGGCTGGTGGTGTTGCGAATAATCCACCATTTTGATTTTCATTTCTCACCAAATTGAACCAAGCATAAGCGATGGCGTCGATGCTGTGTACCTCAATTCTCACTTCTTCTCCTTCTTTATAGGAACGGAAGAAATCGTTTACTCCGTTGTATCTTATGGGGTAAATGAACAATTCACCATCCACATCGGTGGAGGTATTTCCCATATCGGCGGAAATATTCAACTGAGAAATTTTACTCAAGAACGTATCGTTTCTGAAGGTTTTGATCCAGTAGAAATCTCCTTTTCCAAACGCATCTTTGGCCATGAGTTCAACATAATAACCGGTTGTATTGAATGGAGGGCCGTTACCAACAACATCTACCAAACGTATGGAATCAATGTTTGCGGTTCTATTGAGTTTGCAGAAGCTAGTTAGGGTGTCGCCGTCTACCAAAATCAGCAATGCGTAGGCATGATTGATGGCGAAGGTATCGCCGGTGGCTGGATTGGGTGTAAATTGGTATTTTCCTTCTCCTTTAGGAATAAAGAAAAATGGCTTCAGTGAATTTGTATCAACGATTAAAACAGTAGCATTATTAACCGTTGGAGCTTGATTGGTATCGAAATAATTTACGCTTTTGGTAAGCGTAATGGTTTGGGTTTCTGGTAGGTTGTTGATAAATGCATCCACCACCAATTTGGGTTCTTTGTTATCAACTTTTACGGTAATCACATCTTCGCAAGAAGATTGGAACATGGCCAAAATAACGAGGGCCATGATGGTAAGGGATTGAAATATATTGTTTTTGGCGATGGTAAAAATTTGTGGTTTCATGATGGATTTCAATAATTAGAATTTGAAGTTGTATGAAACTGCGGGAACGATGCTACCAATTACGCTATAACGGATTGCAGCATTGGCAGGCATATCCTTGTAGTTGGTGGCAAAATAGATACTGAATGGGTTTCTGCGATTGTAAGTATTATAGGTAGAAAATACCCAGTAGCTTTCGCGTTTTGGGGTTTTCTTTCGGTAATAGGTTAAACTTAAATCAAGGCGATGGTAGTTGGGATTGCGTACGTTGTTTCTCGCATTGCTACCGGCGTCGGGCACGGTATAACCTTGTACTTTGTACTGCCCAGTGTAGAATGTAGTTGGAGTACCACTACTAAAGATAAAGTTGGCTGCAAATTCAAGGCGATTATTGATTTTGTATTGGGCAACGACTGCTAAATTGTGCTTGCGATCAAATCGGTTTGCGTACCAATCGTTGTTATTGATTCCAACTACTTTTCTCTCTGATCGGGAGAGGGTGTAACTCACCCATCCGGTAAGTTTGCCAGCGGATTTTTTTACATAAACTTCTAAACCATAGGCTCTGCCAATACCGGTAAGCAAATCGGCTTCCAAGAATTCATTGAGCAGCAAGTTGGCTCCGTCTATGTAATCAACTTGGTTTTGAAATTTTTTATAGTAGGTTTCTACGCTTGTTTCGATAGTAGAATTTTTTCCATAGTTTTTGAAATATCCGATAGATACTTGATCGGCAATTTCGGGTTTGATGTTGTTGGTGGTGGGTTGCCAAACATCAAAAGGAACAGATGCAGCGGTATTTGAAATAAGGTGCAGGTTTTGAACCATGCGGTTGTACCCACCTTTGATAGAAGAAGTATTTCCCAATTGCCATTTGAAACTCAAACGCGGTTCTGGGAATATGTAAGAGGCAACTGTTTCGCCTTTTTTGGTGGTATATACAGAGTCAAGAATGCCTTGTTGACCAGGTTGGCGATTGTAAATGTACACTTTTCCAGGGCCGAGATAGTTGAAGTTGCTCATACGCAATCCGGCTCTAACGGAGAACTTGCCATTGGCGTTCCAATCGTTGGTGAGGTAAACACCATTTTCCAATGCATAACGATCTGGCAAACCAAATTTAATATCTAGGGAGCTGGATTTAGCTCTAGCATCGCCAGGGATAAAGCGATAGTAGGTAGATTGTGCACCAAAAGAAACGACATTTTTAGGGTTGATAGCCCAGTTAAAATCAGCTTTAACGCTATTGTTTACGATATAACTCTGCCAATTGAAAACGGCATCGCGGTTGGTGAATTCCAGGTTATAGCGGTAGCGAGAATAATAATAGGTAAAATTGGAGAACAACTTGTTGTTGAAAACATGATTCCATCTGCCAGTTACGGTAGAATTTCCCCACTTTACACCAAACAAGCCCGCTGCTTTGAAAACATCGTCGCCCAAATAACTTGAAATGAAGAAGTTGTTTTTGCCTGTGCTGTAGTTGAATTTGGTGGTGAGGTCGTAGAAGTAAAACTGCGAGCCACTGAGGTTGTCTTTTAGGAAGGGTTTTGCAAGGAAATCGATATAGGAGCGGCGGCCCGACACCAAGAAGCTTGATTTTGCGGGCGTTTTTCTGTTTTTGGTAGAATTTTTTAATTGGGAGAGCAGGTTTTGGTTTTGTGAAGAGCCATCTTTGGGTGTTAGTGAGATTGGGCCTTCCAGCGTAAAGCGTGAGAAAATGGTGCCGACGCCGCCGCTTCCTGAAAGTCTACTTTTGTTGCCGTCGCGTGTTTTTACATCCAGGGTAGAACTAAGTCTACCGCCATAGTTTGCGGGAATACCGCCTTTCACCAATTCCACATCCTTAACGGCATCGGGGTTAAAGATGGAGAAGAAACCAAACAAGTGTGCTGAATTGAAAACGGGTGCTTCGTCCATGAGTACCAAATTTTGATCAATTCCACCACCACGAACGTTAAATCCAGAGGCACCTTCGCCTACTGTGGTAACACCGGGTAGCAACTGAACACTGCGAATCACATCGGGTTCGCCCAGCAACGCAGGAATCTTTTTAATGGTTTGACCGTTGATACTTTGCACGGAAACATCCAACGATTTCACATTGGAATTGCGTTTGGCATTGATGGTAACAGCGCCAATATCATCGGGTCTGGAGAACAAGTTAATGTTATAGGTAATATTTTGATTAGCGGTACCATTTACGGTAATTTCCATTTCGGGATATCCGGGTGCACTGCTTACAATTTTATAATTTCCGGGCGATAGGGTGATGCTGTAAAATCCGTAGCTATTACTTTGGGCTTTTTGCATTACAGCTGATACTGCGGCATTGGTTTTAAGCGCTTGAATACTGGCTTTGTTAATGGTTTCCTGTGTAATGCTATCGCGCACATAACCAGAAAGAGTGAAATTTTGGGCGTAAGCGTTTTGGAACAAAGAGCTTAAAAAAATGACGGCTGCAAAATTGGGTTTGAAGAGGTTAAAAATAGGGATGAGCCTGGATGTCATTTTCATGGATGGTTGGAGCGAAAAGGGCAGCAAAAATAGGATTTAAGTTAATGTTATGTAGTTCAATTCGATTGAGAGTAAAAGAAAAACCGACCAACGGATCATGTAACATGTCGTTGATCGGTTTTTGTAAATATGAAACAAATCGTAAGCCGAAATGTTTGATAAATTTTGATTAAGGGCGATCTTTCATGTGAACGAAAGGACGTGGGGTTTCGCCAACATAGATTTGGCGAGGGCGAGCGATGGGTTGTTTTTCTTTACGCATTTCTTGCCATTGAGAAATCCAACCTGGAAGGCGGCCCATGGAGAACAATACAGTAAAGAAATCTGTTGGGAATCCCATGGCTCTGTAGATAATACCAGAGTAGAAATCTACGTTAGGGAATAATTTTCTATCGATGAAATATGGATCTGTAAGTGCTGCTTCTTCCAATTCTTTTGCGATATCAAGAACAGGATCGTTAACACCCAATCTTTCCAAAACATCGTCACATGCTTTCTTGATAATTTTAGCACGTGGGTCGAAGTTTTTATATACTCTATGACCGAAGCCCATCAAGCGGAAAGGATCGTTTTTATCTTTGGCTTTGTTGATGAATTTCTTCACATCGCCACCGTCATTTTTAATGGCTTCAAGCATTTCCAACACTTCTTGGTTAGCGCCACCGTGAAGTGGGCCCCAAAGAGCGGAGATACCAGCGGAGATGCTGCTATACAAGTTGGCTTGAGAGCT
>JAGKXC010000197.1 GCA_021151535.1 Sphingobacteriia bacterium
GTTTTATGGTTTTGCTGCGCAAAAGTATTCCATAAAACCACAACTTAAAAACTGCCGCTGAACTCGGCGTTAAATTTGCAAATAGCTGGTTAACTCTCGAGTTTCACAATACAAATAAAAGAATTTCTAGCAAAAGAAAAATATTATGAAAGTATATCCAATAAGAAATAGCGAAGGGCTACTTCACGCACTTGAAATAGACGTAACCATTTTTGGTAGAAGGAAAGTTTTAAAAGTCGTTAAAACCTTGGAGGGCGTGAATATTATTCGAGAGCCGAAAATCTTTCTATCTTGGTTTCGTGAAGAATCTTTTTGTGAGTTCAGCATTAACAATGTGCTTTTCGAGGTTCAGGAGCCGTTCGGAGACAATTCTAGGTATTTAATTAGTTCCAAGCATCAGCCTGGAGAACGCAAGGAACTTCAGCTTGTTGCTGAGGTTTTTGCTCGTGCGTAAACAAAAAATTTAACAAGTCGCTCAAACTCGCACCTTCGGTGCTGGACGCAATTTATGTTTAACTTTTTGGGCCGCTTGCGCTATTCTCCCAAAAACTTAAACATAAATTGCGCCGTTTAGCTCGGCGTTAAGCATAGGGAAGAGTATCTTGGAATATCTAGAAAAACTTCATTTAGGTGAGTGGGCAACATTTGTCCTAGTTATATCTTTGCTTTGGAAGTTTGTTTTTAAATCGTTAGTTGAGGCGTGGTTTAAGAATATTCTTGCAATGCAAAAGCAAGAAGTTGGAAACGCACTTCAGCTACAAAAAGACTTGGTTCTCAAACAAGCGGAATTTGAAAAAATAAAATTAGAAAGAGTATTACCCTTATTAGAAGGTATAAATGCTGCATTGTCTGAGCATGAAATGATGTTTAATACATACATTAACTTAATCGTGAATAAGGGCGGGTTACCGAATGACTTTGAAGCTGAAAGAGTTGAGCTAGATGGAAAAATTATCGAACACCTATCAGCAATTTCAATATATCTCCCAAATGAATTCAGAGCACTGGCTTACCAACTAAGGAAGCTTATAAGTTGTTCGTGGCATCAGCCCTTAGTAATTTATCGTATTTTGCATAGTTTTGGTGGGGTTCTAAAAGTAACTCTTGCTGCTCAAGATTTACATACAGATCTCACTAATTGCTTCTATGCAATGTGCAGCCAATATATCGGGTTAACTGAAAAAACTGTTCCATATTTAGAGCTTCTAAAAAAATACAATCTTGACCATAATGCTTGTACAACAAAATTAGACCCTGTAAATCAGCTAGCATATAAATTCATTCTATTTCATGAATATTATGGATCCAGCGAAAAGTCCGAAGTCCAAACCAAGGTTGAAAATCTTTTTAGTGCTTTGTCGGTAAATCAATAGCTTAACAAGTCGCTCAAGCATCGCAACCTCCGGTTGCTGGACAGTTTTTAAGTCGCAGTTTTGTGGTTTTGCTGCGCAAAAGTATTCCACAAAACCGCAACTTAAAAACTGCCGCTTAGCTCGGCGTTAGAAAAACCAAGGATCAAGAATGCATTCTTTATATTCAATATTCCCTGATGGGGCATTACTTATAGAGCTTGAGC
>JAGKXC010000198.1 GCA_021151535.1 Sphingobacteriia bacterium
GCAGGTACCATCCAATCGCCGGAAAAGAACCTTTCAAGGAGTATCATTATTGGAACGCTTACAGTAACGGTGCTTTATATTTTGCTGAATATCATGTTTCTAAAATCTTCACCTGTGGAGACGTTGGTAGGGAAAAAAGAAGTGGGTTTGGTTGCGGCGCGTAGTTTATTGGGCGATAAAATCGGTGGCTTGATGGGTGGAATTATCAGTTTGTTGCTGGTTTCAACAATCAGTAGCATGGTGTTTGCAGGTCCCCGCGTTTTGGCCAAAATGTTTGAAGCGATTCCGATGTTTCATCCGTTGGCAAAGCGACAGGAAGATGGGAATCCACGCCGGGCAATTGTGGTTCAATTGGTAATTACATTGATATTGTTGTTTGTGATGGACTTCCCGCAACTGATTTACTATATTGCATTTACATTGAGTTTGTTTACCATGTTAACGGTTTTGGGAATGATCATTTTACGTATCAAAGAAGGCAAACCCGAAGGTTATAGAGCATGGGGATATCCAGTTACGCCAATATTGTTTTTGGTAACAACTTTTTTGGTAGCGATGTTCTTTATCCAGGATAAAACCGAAGAAAGTTTATATGGATTATCAACTTTAGTTGCCGGGGCGATGTTGTACTTTTTCAGCAAGGATCGCAAGGGAGAAACCCAATAATTTAGGGTAATTCAGTTGCGTGGGTTTGGTAAAACCGAGCAACTCGTTTGTTCAAATGGATGGGTAGGGTCTAACGTGTATCGCCCTATGACTTCTCTGTTTTTCCGATTCTGAGGCACAACAAGGATGCGAGTAAAAGCAATCCTCCACCTACCATAACGGCATGCACCTCGTTGTTGTTCAAAACATATTTCATCACTTTTCCGAAGAAAAGGGAGGCAATGATTTCTGGTAAAACAATAAAGAAGTTGAAGATGCCCATGTAGATACCAATTTTATTTTCTGGGATAATTCCACTTAACATGCTGTAAGGCATACTCACTATAGAACTCCATGCGATTCCCACGCCTGCCATCACCAAAAACAGTAATTGGGGTGTTTCACTTTGCGAAACCCAACCAAATGAAAGCAAAGAAATACCGCCAATGGCCAAGCAAATCATGTGGGTAATTCTGTTGGTGAATTTTCGCGCCAAGAAGGGAAGTGCTAACGCAAAAAGGAAGGTGATTAGGTTTTGGAAACTGAAGGTTAGGCCGGCAAATTCAATACCTTTACCGAATTCTTTTTTGGCGTTTACACGGTTACTTAAAACCACTAATTGCATGATTTTTTTGGCAGAATCGGGTGCAATTTCGGCAATATAACTAAGTTCCGTGGCAGCAACTGTATCCATTGAAATGTACTGAACTTTTCTGCTTTCGCCATTGATACCAATGGTATTGGTGTCTTGGGTGTATTGGATGATATAATTATCTGCTAAGGGATCCTTTTTCCAGTTCAAAGCGAAAGAATATCCGTTTGAACTTTTTAGTGTATCTGCTTCCGTATGGGTTGAATCTGTTAAGTTGGAAGTAACGCTAATTTGTGGGTGAATCAATTCCGTTCCGTTTGGCGATCCATGGAACATCACCTTTTTTACTTTCATTTACTTTGGTTCTATCGGGGATTTCCGTTGGCGGGTATTCTTTGGTGGTTAAAACCGTGTATAAAACCAGACCTAAGAAAGCGGCGGCGCCAATATAAAAACTGATTTTAACGTTGTACGGAATGGCCCCGTTATCTGTAGCTTCATTGCTGATTTGAAACCAATTGGTTAAAATCCAAGGTAAGGCACTGGCAATAACACTTCCTGCACCAATGAACATACTTTGCATGGAAAAACCCAAATCGCGTTGCTCTTCGGGCAATTTATCGGCTACAAATGCACGGAATGGCTCCATGGAAATGTTGATAGATGAATCCAAAATCCATAGTAATCCCGCTGCCATCCACAATTCAGAACAGTTGGGCATAAGGATTAAGGCGATGGAGCTTAAAATCGCCCCGATTAAGAAAAATGGACGACGGCGACCCCAGGTTGGGTGCCAAGTTCTATCAGAAATATAGCCTATTATGGGTTGAACAATCAAGCCAGTTAGCGGGGCAGCCAACCAAAGCAAGGGTATTTTATCCGGTTCGGCATCGAGGAACTGATAAATGGAACTCATGTTGGCCATTTGCAAGCCCCAACCAAATTGAATCCCCATGAACCCTATGCTCATGTTGATGATTTGGAATATGGATAATTTTGGCTTTTGATTGCTCATAAATTTCGAAATTTTAATAATTAATGGTTAAGAATAAAAAAGCCCCAAGGGTTCATGTGAATTGAGTTCAATTTAGGGCCTATGGAATCGAAGATACATTTTTCTCCGGTTACAACATTTTCTGTGGTCAAGTTTTGAAAACCTTCAAAACGCCTTAAATCAATCGGACCTGATTCATCACTCAAGTTAGCTACCACGGTGATAGATTTTTTGGTGTATTCATCGGTAAGGGTATAAATGTACATACCGGAACTCATACCTTCGGCGGGTTTCATTGGCGATGTAACTACGCGACTGCTACTCACAGAAC
>JAGKXC010000199.1 GCA_021151535.1 Sphingobacteriia bacterium
CTATCTTCCCATGCCATTTCTATCACGCGATCTTCATCTTCTGGCGATAGCGCACGGAATTTCTTCACTCTTTCGGCATTCATGGGTTTCAGCAATCAATTTGATGGCAAACCAACAATCCACCCACAGGAATTGTTTGAAATCAACCCTCTGTATGCCAATACAAATACCGCCGCGCCACCTCTTCCATACTGCAATCATTTTTGTGCATCAAACTAATCCGCTGATTCCGAACCGTGTTCACAGATTTTCCCGTTCTTTTGGCCAAATCAACCGTTGATTCTCCTGTAATTTGTGCCATAATTACGGGCAACTCTCCTTGTGTATAATAAACCTTTGGGAGTTCGCCCCGCTCCTCCGGACTTCTACTCATTACTGCTTTACTCACGCTGCATCGAAATTCTTTTCCATTCACTAGCGCTTTCATACCTTTTTCCAAATCATCCAAATGTGCGGTTTTGCCTACAAATACTTTGCAACCGTTGTAATCACATTCCTTGATTATCGACGCATTCACATGGCTTGTATAAACCCCAAAAGGAATCTCATACTTGGCACAAATTTCCGCGATATCCGTTTGCTTCTCCTGATAAATCTGAATATCGGTAAACACATAATCCGGGCGCATGGTTCGGATATATTTCAAGGTGGGCTTTAACTCTGTAAAAGTACGAACTTGCACAGCGGGAACCACCTTTTTGATAGTAGCTTCCAGCACTTTCAAAATCGCCGGATGATCATCGAGAATTACAAACAACATAAACCTACAGATTATTTTAACGGAAATCGGGTAATATCTTGAAAAATACCATCTTCTTGATACCAAGTGGTGGTTGCCTTCAAAATCTTCAATCTTTCATTAATCACAAAGCGACCTCTGCCTTCTCTCCTCAACAAGCGATTTGCTTGGCGATCTGTTTTTACCACATCGGGATAATGGTAAGCGATGGACAGCTCACCATATTTCTTCACCTCATCATCCGTGAGGGAAATGAACACATTTTTGGGTTTGCTATAAGCAATAATATTAGAGGTAGTTTCCTGGGCGATACGAAACAGCTGATGCGTTTGGGGTCGGGTTAACTCCGTAGTAAATTCAACGTCTGCGATGACTTTGGTTTGCGCATTCGACATTTCCTCTGCCAATTTCTCGAAGCTACCGCGCAGGTTATTCACCATCAATTCCTTAGGATAGATGTATTCCACTTGGTAGCGAAGATCATCATGGAAGGTACCGATATCATCTAGGGATTTATGCACGGATCGCATTACATCAGGGTTATCAATTTTCTTCAAACTTTCGAGAAGATTTCCGCGGATCACCACGAGTTTACCAGCAACATAATCGTGTAGGTCGTTGGCGATGCGTTTTCTTTCTTTCTCCACTTCTTGAAACTGGAATGCTTTGTACCGGGCCATTACGCGACGGAGCCGAATGATTTGAAACACGGACACAACAATCACACCTGCCGTAATAAAGAAGGCAGGAATGAGGATGAGTGCTACTTCATGGATTAATAAATCGGCTTGATTTGGCATTTAAAATTAACAAGTTGGCGATAAGGACTATCT
>JAGKXC010000200.1 GCA_021151535.1 Sphingobacteriia bacterium
AGCATACAGCGCATGGTTGTTGACTTACCGGCGCCGTTCAAACCCAAAAGCGCGTAAATACTTCCTTTTGGAACGATTAACGACAATTGATTCAGCGCTTGAACTTGAGAGAATCTTTTGCTCAAACCCCGAATTTCTATGGCATTCATGCTTAAGGAACATTTAGTAACAAATTTGGTTTGGAGTTGTGATTGTTTATCTTTGAAAATAGGGCGTACCCATGATCGAGATTTTCAGCTATTTCAACAGCATTTTACCGTTATCGGAGGCCGCGCAAGTAGCGTTGAACGAAATCGTACATGAAAAATCTTACGGCAAAAATCAAATCGTTCAGATGCCCGGAAGCACCTGTAGAACGCTGTATTTTGTGAAAGAGGGCGCCGCCAGGATTTTCTACATTAAAGATGGAAACGATATAACGGAGCATTTCGCCTTTGCCAACGATATCATCGTTAGGGCTGAGAGTTTATTTACTCAATTGCCAACTTCTAAAGGAATTGAAACAATCGGCAAAACCACTTTTTACACATTGGATGCCGACCGATTATTTTCGTTATACAATGAATACCATGAGGTTGAGCGATTATTCCGCATCATTTTTGAGCGAGAATTTGTGGCTGCCATTCGCAGAATCGAATCCTTTCAATTAAAATCTGCGGCAGAGCGTTACAACGATTTGCTTGAAACAACCAATTTGGTGAATCAGATTCCTTTGAAATTGATTGCCAGTTATTTGGGCATCAGTCAGGTATCTTTAAGCCGTATCCGCGCTGGGGTGCAATAATTGCAGAACATAGGCCTCCAAGGTTAGTAAAATCGCTTTGCGATGGGGATGGCGATGGCGATGATTGCGGCTTCAATGATTGATTTTTTTAACATATGTAAATTTTTAAGAACCTTCGCCAGCTGAACTTTGTAATACAAAGATTCAAAGGTATGGCAAAGAGTATCAAGCTGGGATTGAGAGAGAACTGGGAGCAGTTTACCATTCTGGTAATTGTGAATGCTTTTGTAGGCGGCATGGTGGGAATGGAAAGAACCATTTTTCCGCAATTTGCTGAAGCAAGTTTTGGTGTTGCATCAAAAACAGCCATTTTATCTTTCATCACTGCATTTGGAATTTCAAAAGCTATCGCAAATTATTATACCGGGAAATTAGCCAATTTATGGGGTCGCAAAAATTTGCTGGTACTGGGTTGGATTATTGCCATACCTGTACCCATTTTACTCATGTATGCACCCGCTTGGAGCTGGGTGGTATTGGCCAATATTTTATTGGGAATTAGCCAGGGGTTAACTTGGAGCAGTACCGTGGTAATGAAAATTGATTTAGTGGGCGAAAAAGACCGAGGCATGGCGATGGGATTAAACGAATTCGCCGGCTACTTGGCTGTTGGCGGAATGGCATTTTTAAGCGGCACCGTTGCAAGTCATTACGGCATCACTCCCTACCCTTTTTATTTGGGAATCATTATATCAATCATAGGATTACTTGTTTCATGGTTTTGGGTAAAAGACACCCGTGAATTTGTAAAAATCGAAACAGAATCCACAAAGACCTTG
>JAGKXC010000201.1 GCA_021151535.1 Sphingobacteriia bacterium
ACTAACTACTGTTTTACTTACCCAGAACTATCGAAGTACGCAACAAATTCTGGATACTTCAAAAAATCTGATTGATCATAACCAATTGCGATTGGTTCATCAGATTCCGGGCTTGAGTAAAAACCTGGAAGCTGCAGGGGAAAACAAAAATTATCCGAATTTGAAACCTCAAGTGAAATTTTATGTCAATGAATTTCATGAAAGCGTAGGATTGGCAATAGACATTCAAAATCTTATCAATAGTGGTGTTCAAGCCAATGAAATTGCGGTTTTATATTCGTTAAACAAACATGCAAAAAACGTAGTTTCTGCATTGGAAGCGAAGGAAATAGATTATGTAATTCATCGCCCGATAAACATTTTGGATGAGCCCTTAATTCAACATTTATTGAATTGGTTGGAATATTTGGGATTAGAATTGGGCACTCCCAATGCCGGAGAACATTTGATTTACAGGCTATTATTAAGTCCGTTGTACAAAATCAACACATTTGAAATCAATCAGTTATCGGTTGAAATATACAAACAAAAAAGAGAATCTGAAGAAAAACAACAAGTACATTATAGTTGGCGATCCCATATTAAACATTTGATAGACAAACCGATACAAGGCAACTTATTTGGCAATCCGCCATCCAAAGCATTAACGGAATTGTGGCAAAATATAGAAAACTGGATCAGAGAAGCAAGCTTTCTTACAGTACCTCAATTAATCGCCCAACTTTATAGTGAAGGAAATTATTTGAGTTTTGCATTGGAAAACAACGACATGGAATGGACACTTGAGGTATTGCAAACATTCCTATCCTTTGCCGAAAAGCAAAACGCTAAGAACCCAAATATGGGGATTGGGGATTTCATTTCTATTATCAAGCAGATGCAAGCCAACAAGTTGAATATTCCGGTTGAGAAAAGGATTGGAATCACTACTGGCGTGCAATTAATAACGGCTCACAGTTCTAAAGGTTTAGAATTTGAACATGTGTTCATTATTCGGGCTAACCGCGACGATTGGGAAAAATCAGAATCAGGTAGAATCCCTTACAGATTAAAACCTTTGGCGCAGCATTATCGCGCAGTTTTGGAAAACACAGCCAGTGCGGAAGAAGAATTTGAAGAACGAAGAAGATTGTTTTATGTAGCGATGACAAGAGCAAAAAAGGGCTTATCCATTTCCTACAATCAGTATAAAATTACAGAAAGTAAAACTTCTGAACAATTACCCTCCGCATTTGTAGAGGAATGCGCCTTATTGGAATCGCCTTTAGAAAACACATCCAATATTCCTGCAGAAGATTTGTTATTTACCAAAAAACAAGAATTGGCAAGGACCTCAAAGCCAGTGCTGCCTTTCAATCGCTTGGATTGGATAAAAAACCGATTGCAAAACTTCACCTTCTCCCCTTCCTCATTGTATGCAATACATGAATGCGGAATGAAATTTTACTTCAACACATTGGTTCGAGTTCCCGATGTTCCAGGTCCGGCAACATCATACGGAACTGCAGTGCACAATGCTTTGAAAGAATGGTTGGATGCTTGGCAAAATCGCAAACA
>JAGKXC010000078.1 GCA_021151535.1 Sphingobacteriia bacterium
TGGAACGGATTTTCAGGAATCTCATTCAATGCTAAAAAGCATTTTTTTGCAAAAATTAACATTGCTACTGGCGTTAGGGTTCCCAACTTGGCTGAATTATCCAGCAACGGATTACATGAAGGAATTTTCGTTTATGAAATTGGCGATCCAGGGTTACAGAATGAAAAAAATGTATCCGGAAATTTGGTAATGCAGTGGCATAACCGCAGGCTTACCATCGCCCTATCACCTTTCTATAATCAGTTCTTTAATTTCATTTACCTAGCTCCTACCAATGAAAATTGGTTTGGATTTCCTGTGAACAGATACTTGCAACAGAATGCAACACAATATGGAACTGAGGCTACTGTGAAATGGACGCCTAATGCGAAGTTGAGTATCAATGTCAATTTTTCAGGTATGAAAGCGTTTACAGAAGACGGTCTGTTTTTGCCTTATACGCCATCGCAAAAATTGAATACTACCATTAATAGAAATTTTGAAATAGGCAAGAAACACAAATTTAGCCTTTTCACAAGTTCAACTATTTCTGCGGCTCAAACACAACTCTACACCCATGAAATCGGTGCAAAACGATATTTTTTATGGAATGCAGGAATCACAGATGAAATCAAACAAAAATTCCGAATCCAAATCACAGGTAACAATTTAACCAACGTTGCTTATTTCGATAATTTATCAAGATTTAAAAATTTCGGCCTACTCAATGTCGGAAGAAATATCATTTTCTCTTTTCAATACTTTCTAAAATAACAAAACAATGAAAAAATACATTTTAACCACAATTACTGTTGCTATGGCAGCTGTTTTCACCAGCTGTGAAGGCGATGAAGGAAAACTTCCTCTAATGACATTTAAAACTGGCGGTAAGTACATTTCAGCAGACGCTGAAGTTAGCCGCGATTCTGCTTTCATGATTGGCATTGATGCCACCAAGGCGGAAGACCGCGACGTTTTGAAGAAATTCAACGTTTCAAAATCAATCAATGGTGCGGCAAACACCACCTGGTTTAGTAAAGATCTAAGCGGTGCGGAAGCCGACGCTTACAGCTATGATTTTATCGATACCGCTGCCGGCGCAGCAGGTGAAGTTCAAACTTACACTTTTACTGTTACCAACAGGGATGGCTTATCAAAGCAATTATCTGTAAAGGTTACATTAAAGTAAAATCCTTCATTTCTTACAAAAAAATAGCGCTCAAAATGTGGGCGCTATTTTTTTTGTTAAAAAACCCTGTAGCGCCAATCGCGGCGACGCAAATCTCGAATAAACAATTGCCCGTTTTCACGATCTTTATTTATCCGCCAATATCTACCGGGGAAACGAGATGCAACCCAGTGAATGGGAAATAAAACTATCAACAAAACAATTGCCAAAGCAAACGCAACGATGACGCCTACAATGGTTGCAACAATGGCCAAAATAGCGCCTATAATTTCCCAACCGCCTCCATTACTAAAAATATCCGAACCTTTAGACAAAATCAACGCCATCAATGCCAAAACCACCAACATCAAAGCCGCTATCCATTCGAAAACACGTTGCATCATTTTTTCAACTTTGTAAAACAAAGATCCTCCCAAATGAATGGCATTCAACTCTTTAAAAGGCACAAAATACACGCTTCTATAAATTGAATCTTGAAACTTACCATATCTCGTACCTTCAAAACCTATCAACTCATCATGATGATTTTGAATAAAAACTCCATTGGGATTCACGCCCACCATCCTGCCACAAACAGTTGTTCCATTTCTGTGTAAGGTAAAAACACGTTTCTGCAGTATCATTTTGGTATTTCCTCTTCCCAGTAACTTTGAAGAACCTACCCCCTGCATTAAAACAGAGGCTGGAAGAAACTGACTAGGCATTTCTGAAATGAATGTTTCTAACTCCCTCTGTTGCACTGCCATATTCGCCGAATCCACAGACAGCTTATTGCTATCGCCGGCAACAATTCCAACAAGGCCGCGAATAGTTCCATTTAAATTTTTAACTCCCAATTCCTTCTGCGATTCTTGCTTCACAGAATTTATTCCCACCTTAGAAACTACTATTTCTTTAGATTCAGCCGATTTACATACACCATTTGTTCGCCCAAATCCGCCAACACCTTTGCTATTAATTTCAATGTGAAAACCACTTCCATATTGCCGTTTCTGTACCGTACATCCCGTTTGAAACAATACCAATACCAGCAATAACAAACCTATAAAACCGCCACCAATGCAGCGAACAAACTTGCCCATAATGCAAATCAAATCCGCTCATCACAAATCTCCTAACGAAAAATCACAAATCGCCCTATACTAATTTAAGGATTTTTAATTCTCTCATAACCAACCTGTAACTAGTTACCCGCTTAAACTAATATGTTACCCACTTAACAATCAAGGCAAACAACCCTGATCCGTCCATTTTTTAATAATAATCAAACTCATCGTATCCATACTTGCCGCACCATTGGGTGGCATGTACAAAAATCCATCTACGTGCGCCGAACAACCATATAATTCACCACTCACACCAAACATTTTTGCATCCGAATAATTATCCAAATTCACATAACCCGAGGTATTCCCAGTAGCATGACAACCAACACAATGCTTATCCAAAATCGGCTTTACACAGGTAACATAAGACACTTTGCTGGTATCACACAAAGGTTTTTCAACAACTGGGGTATCTGCATTCTCACACGAATTAAGCGCCAAAGCACTCAGGATCATCATCCATCTACAATTACGCATAACTATTTCCTATTTCAAACCTAAATACAGCCCCAAAAATTCCAACAGATGCCATATTATCTAATTGTAAAATTCGACAAATCCTCACTCAACAATCCCACAATTTTCAAGTAAATTCCAACCATGAAAAATGGCTATTTCATCAAGCAACTTTTCGGTGCATTGATCTTCTTTTCTGTAATTTTCATCAGCGCTGGAACCCTCCATTTTACTGCAGGAATCATTTACACAGCCCTCGGACTTACCATGTTCGCCCTCAATCACACGGCCTTTAAATTATCGCCAGAATTACTGAAAGAACGCTCCTCCCCAAAAGAAAACACCAAACCGTGGGACAAAAAAATCTTAGGCATCTCCTTCCTCACCACCATTGCCATGTTTGTTATCGCTGGTTTAGACGCAGGCAGATTTCATTGGTCGCCGGAATTCCCAACTTCTCAACTCATCCTCGGAATTATTTTAACGGCAAGTGGACAGTTACTATTTCTAATTGCTCAGCAACAAAACAAATTCTTTTCCAGCACCGTTCGCATCCAAACAGATAGAAATCATTCAGTTTGTGATACCGGGCTATACACCATAGTTCGCCACCCTGGCTATCTTGGCTCACTCATCCAAAACCTCGGATTTCCTATATTATTCGGCTCAGTTTGGAGCTTCATCCCAGTTGCAATTTCTACCTCATTAATCCTCATCAGAACCCAACTCGAAGACCAAACACTCCAAACAGAACTCACTGGATACAAAGAATATGCAGCCAAAGTCAAGTTCAAAATCATTCCATTTATATGGTAATTTCGGGCGATAAACGTTAGACTAAACTAAGCTTTTCAAATCCTTCCACTCCGATTGCAACAAACCAAATTGCACCAAGTCCTTAAACTCCCCTCTGGAAATAACATGAGATCGCAACACCCCTTCATGCTTCATTCCACACTTCTGCATAACCTTGCCTGAAGCTGGATTGTTGCCAAAATGGGTGGCAAAAATCTTATGCAATCCCATTTCCCCAAATCCAAAATCCATTACACACGCAAGCACTTCTGTTGCAATTCCTTTTCCCCAAAATTCCTCAGCAATCCAATAACCCAATTCCGCTGTTTGATGCTCCTGTAGCAAATGCAAACCCATCTCACCTACAATAATTCCAGAATTTTTCTCCGTGATTAGCCAAACAATTCTTTCACCCTTCAAAAAACCATCGCCAATAAAAACCAAACGCGATTCGGCAAATGATTCCGTATAAGGGAAGGGCAAATTATACGTTTGCTTTGAAATGTTTACATTATTGCATCGAATTACCAATTGTCCTAGATCCTGTTTTTTCAATTGCCTCATTACAAATCGATTAGACTTTAACACCGGAAATTCAACAGGGAAATTCATGTTACAAATCTAACTCCATTTCTAACAAGGCTACTTCTACCATTGATGAAATATGTATAATTTTCAACGAAAATCGTTGTGCACATTGCTTAAGTCATGCAAAATTGTCACACCTTTGCAAATCCAAAATGCGCAGCCGCTTACAAACACTCATCTTGCTCTTTTTTTCCCTATCGGCATCGGCTAATTTATGTGTAGCGCAACAAAGTTATTTCAATGTTCCCTCTTCTGATTGCACGCAAAAAGGAACATTTTTCTTTCAAGAACAGTTAAATCATGATCATAACGAATTCACCTCTAACACAACCTTAGATTGGGGAATTGCCAAAAATTTTGAAGCGGGAATCAATGTGGTTCAAGTAAACTATAACATTGGCGAAGGATTTAGAACTTCACAGAATTCTACTATTTCAAACGGGCAAATATTCCCGATGGTCACTTTAAATTCACAGTATTTTATCCCTTTAAATGAACACCATCAAATCTCTGCAGCTGCGATGATTGGCTTTGGTTTACAAAACCAAAAGTCAACTACAAAATACGGGTTCATCAACTACCAATTCAAAAACGAAAAAATCAAACTAACAACTGGAATTTATTCTGGCAATAAACCCTTTGTTGGTTTTGGCGAAAACATCAGCAACAATATTAAAAGTCCCATCGGCGTCCATATCGGAACTGAAATCAACTTATGGGAAGAACATCTTTCGCTGATCTCAGATTATATATCCGGCACCAATGCCTTGGGAATGAAAACATTCGGATTCGCTTATAAAGTTCCTCGTCATTGGATCATCAGTCTCGGCGGATTTTGGGCCAACAAAAACAGCAACAACCCCAACGGCGTTGTCATGGAATTTACCCGTGTGATTGAATAATTGGATACCAATTAAAGCTGTGAAGCATATTCGGCATAACGATTCAAAATCATCTGCCAACCTTGTTGCTGCAATTCCAAAGGATTTTGATTTTCAGGCTCAAATTGCTCAATCACCTCTACCTTGCCATCTCCCAAATCTTTAAAATCTACTTCCATTTTTCTGCCATCGCCCAATACAATACGCAATGCTTGCAAGGGTTCTACAGCGGTATAATTACCAAAAAAATCAAACGAGAATGAACCGTCTTTGGCAGCCATAGTATGACAAAATCTTCCACCTGTTTCAACTGTAGCTTCCGATTTTGGGCAATGCCAATCATCTCCTGCAAAGTTCCAATTCACCACATGATCCGGATTCACAAAACAATCCCAAGCATTCTCAATTGTGCCTTTTACCGTTGATTTCGCCACCAAAAAGTTAGCCGTCATTCCATTTGAATTTTCCATAAAAATCAAAGGTAATCAATACTCAGAAAAAGCCACCAACAAATCGATAATCATCAGAATTTCGCCAATAAACTCAATTGAAAACTTCTTCCATCAGATGGCCAAATTCCTGGACCGGGATACATCGTAGGACGTTTCGAGTAATAACTCACATTGAAAATATTGCTGGCATTCAACTGAAACGTCAACTTCTCATTGTATTTCCAACTCAACCCGGCATCCAACAATTTGTAACCTGGAACTTTGCCTTTGCTCCCATTAGCGGCCGCAACTACAGTATTCAATGGATCAGAATATTGCCAACCCACCACATGAAACAAGGCTTGTAACTGCCATTTTCCGCATCTATTTACCCATCCAAATCGCTGTATATACCGAGGAATACCCTCTAACCGGTTGCCAGTTACATCAAAGTTTTTTCCCGAAACCCCAACAATACCTCGCGTGTATTGAGCGAACTGCAATCCTGTTGAAGAAAACAATTGCATCCCAAAATTCTGATTTTGAATCAAATCCCATTGCAAATAAATCTCGGCGCCATGGGCAGTTGCATCGCCAAAATTCTTCTTCACAATCATGTACTTCCCATTCACCGAATCCATCATACTCCCCAACCGATTTAACGTTCTCATCCGATAAACAGTGAAACGATAAACTCCCGCTTTCCGCTGCCCTATATCGCCCGTAATTCCAATTTCTGCATTGTAACCCTTCACGTCTTTCAAGCCTGTAGCTACCACTTCCAAGGTTGAATTGGGAATAACATCTTTAAATACAACCGGGCGATAAGCGCTAGAAATTCCACCGTGAATTTTCGCCCTGCGCAACAAATAAGCACCATTAATTCCCACCATTGGCACCTTGTGATTGATTTTATCTGGAATGGGTACAGAATCATAGTATTTTAATGTTCCAGGAATTTTGGTTGAACCCAGCTCATATCTCAAACCCAGCGACACTTGCATTCTGCTATTCAACTGCACTAAATTTTCCGCACTCAGCGCAATACTATTACTCAAATACCACAGATCTCTACCAAATCCCAAACTATCGTTAATGCCAAAATCCATATCAGACCCTGCGCTACCAACACCTTGCTGTTGCCTGTGTAAACGGTTACTAAATCCCCTTACACCCAAACTGAGATCATTTCTATACCCATAAACTCGAAAACGCTTCAACGCACGAAACTCAGCCGTTTTGCTGTGAAACTGATCAATATCAACCATCCGGCGAGCAAATAACCCCGTCACAGAACTGATAGTATCGAACTTATCTGCGGTGCCTTCAAATTGCACACTCTTCCGCGTACCATATACACCAGATAATACCAAACTATACTTTGTGTTGGCATTCGGCTGATGAAAAACAGAAATGGCAGGCACCCAAATGTCGGGACTAAAATAATTCCTGCTACGTGTTGCCTGTCTGGGATTTTCTGTAAACTGCAATTCAGTTAATGGACCAGGCAATCGAAAAGCATATTCGCTATTTGAAATCTCAGCTTTTACCTGCAAATTTTGATTTGGCTGAAACTTCACTTCCAAATGGGCAGCATGTGTTTTGCCAACAGCCGTATCTCTATAGCCATCGCTTTTACGAAACTGGCCATAACCAAAGTATTGCCATTTCCCCTTTTTACCGCCCATTGATAAAAATGAGCTGAGTGTATTCCATGTCCCAACCGATTGAATAAACTCACCAGAAAACGCCTTAGAAGTATCGCCCTGCTTTAATACATAATTAATTAATCCACCAAACTCTGCTCCATATTGCAAGGCTGATGTTCCATGGATCAATTGTAATTCTGAAATTGCCTCCATCGGAGGATTGTAATGCGATGCCGGATAACCGTACAAATCAGAATTAATGAGAACCCCATTCTGTCGGATATTAAACTCCCAACTGCGATGCGGATCCAAACCACGAACAGATACGTTTACTTGGTTACCTGTACCATCCATATCATATACCATTACTCCCGGAATTCGCGCCAACATCTGCCTCGCATTTTTATCTCCAATGGGAGCCAATTGCTTGGGCAATTTCACAATTTCATTTCCATGAACACTATTAATGAGCATTCCCGTGCCATTGGGATCAAATTTTACCGAAAATGGATCAGAAAATTGCCCCAATTCTAAGCCCAATTTCTTGCTCCAAATATGAAGGGTATCGATTCTGTGAGGCTGATTATTAGAATTGTTTTGCGCCTTTAAGTATGAATTAGGAAACATTAAAAAAATTCCAAAACAAAGAATACTTACAGAATTGTAAAACCACTTTTTAAAAAACTGAAATTGCATCACTTACAACTATGGGCAGTAAAAATACCAATGCCTCAATTACAATTCAATGACAAATGTTTGTTGATTGAAAATTCGCATATAATTTATCTAATGCAAACACTATTCATTTTTGGAATTACTTTTTTCCTCCTGCATCATCTGGAACATCAATCGATGCTGTTCAATTAACACATCCATTTTCTGGTGCAATTCACGAATCTCTTTTTCGGCTTTTTCGTTCACTTTCAAATCCCATTCTGCGCGCTCCCTATCTTTTTCTTCCTGGCGATTCTGACTCATCATAATGATAGGCGCTTGAATTGCCGCCAAACAACTCAAAATCAAATTCAACAAAATAAATGGATAGGGATCAAATCCGTGATTCATTAAAAATGTAACATTCAAAACAATCCAACCCATCAACAAGATGAAAAAAGTAATAATAAACGTCCAACTGCCACCAAATTGTGCAATCTTATCCGCCATCTTCTGGCCAAAAGTTAATTCCTCTTTCTTATGTCGCATAAATGAATTTAAAGGTAAAGATATAACCTTTCCTTTCATCGAAAAACAAACAACGCCCAAAATATTAAAAACCCTTACTAATAAAGGAAAACCTTCCATTTTCAACCGCATTTACTTTGTCGCCATTATTTTTTTTCAAACCAATCATGAGGGATACCAAATGTGAACATGTACCAATACGAAAATCAACTGCTGTTTAACTAAAAAAATTATCAATCATGAAAATTCAATCATTCTTTCCATTTAGAAAGTCCGCAGCCATTGCCGCTGTTGCTTTAACTCTTATTGGTTTTGGTGCCTGCCAAAAAGACCTCATCACTCCAAACAGCTCTCAAGTTTTAACAATTAAACTGAACGACAAACCCGTTCAAGACTTAACAAACGTTTGGATCGACGTGAAATATGTTGAGGTAAAAATCGATACCTCCAATCGGGATATGATGCATGGTCATGACGACAATTTCTATCGCGGCGATAAGGATGATGACGACAAAGGCAGAGGCCATGACGAATTTGGAATTTGGGATACAATCGCGTTTAACCCCGGCGTTTATGACTTGTTAGCACTCAGAAACGGATTGGATACCACATTGGCATCAGGCACTTTGCCTGCTGGTAGAATCCATAAAGTAAGAATCACTTTGGGCACTGAATCTGCCGTTTCAAAAGACAGTGGCGCTACTAGAATTCCTTTGAGTATTTGTTCTGGCGAACCTTATGTGTATGTCATGTTAGAGCGTGGCCACATGCACGAGCACCATACCAACCAATTTGAATTGAGCTTGGATTTTGATTTAGCAAATTCAATTTCTGAAGAAAACGGAACTTACTGCTTAAAGCCAGTAGTTCACCCATACAATAAATTTGAATCAGGAAGAATCGAAGGCAAAGTACTACCATTAGATGCGAAAGCACTTCCAATGGCATTCAATGGAACAGACAGTTTCTACGCCAAGCCAGATGAAGCGGATGGCAAATT
>JAGKXC010000079.1 GCA_021151535.1 Sphingobacteriia bacterium
TAAATGAAGGTGAAGTACATTGAATTTGTACATCGACATCATATCTAGGTATTGGAAGATATGTTCTTGTCTGAAAAAATGACGAGATATATCTATGTGCATTCCTCTATAGGCATATTCTGGGTAATCACGGAGTGTGAAGCAATTTAATGGATAGGAATTTTGATCAGGAAATAGGCTAGGTGCAATGTCAGTATAATAGTAAATCCACTGCTGGATATTGCTGATAATGTTGAAGATGGCTGGAATGCCTCCAATTTTAACTGTGATACTTTTGCTCGTGACATCCATGGTATATCCTTGTTCTTCTACCGTTGGGAGGGAAATGTTATTGGGATCACGCAGAGAATTTAGCAGTAGGATTTGAATTTTGGCTTTTTTGATATTATTCGTGGGTACTAGGTTGATTCCTTTGGGTGTTGTATAGCTGATAAATTCGTCTAAGGCGTTTGTAAGCTGATGCAATGCTTCTGGGGCTAAGTTGGTAATGTGTGGATCTGCATACCAATAAAGTGTACTAGATGGGTTGAAAACACCTTTTTCTTGGAAGTAAATTCGGGGTTTAGGAATTTGAATAGACATGGGTGAACCATAAACGTTTGGATTAAGTCCAACCATCGATTGTGGATGATGATCCTGTGCTGTTAAGTGGTTTTGTACAATTACCGAATAAAGAATAATTATGGCAAATATCTTCAGGAATTTGGGGGTGTGAATTACCATGTTTTGGGGGGTTGTATTTAGGGAGATTTGAATTTCTTTAATAACTCTGCTAAGTTACTTCGTAGCAATTAGGATTCAAAAATTTGTTAATTATTTGAAAATCATAGTATCTTGCGCGGATGCAAAACAGAAATGCACTACATCATGTTCTCCCAATAGGTTCACAAGATTGGATTATGATGAATTCCATATTCTTGGTTGTGTTTTTGGTTTATTTGGTTATCGGAGGGAGATTAGAAGAGAAAAATCGCCGTAATATGGGCAAAGTATTGGGCTTGGTGGCTTGGGGTAATTTTATTACATCTCAGTACTATGCCGTTTCACATGGCGTTTGGGATTTGCAAACCAGTTTGCCTTTGCATTTGTGTTCATTGTCGCAATTATTGATTGGTTATTTGATGCTAACTGAAAAGCAGTGGGCTTATGAATTCGTGATCTATTGGGGTGCAGGAGCTGTGCATGCATTTATCACACCTGAGATTACAACGGGATCAAGTTTGTATCATCATATCGATTATGCGATTTCCCACGGGGTAATCATAGTAGCTAGTGTATATGCTTCCATGCGTATGGGTTTTGTACCCAGGAAGTATTCGTGGTTGAGAGTTTTTGCCTATACGCAGTTGGTGATACCTATAATTGGCGGGTTAGATTGGCTTTTGGGTGCCAATTATATGTATTTGGCTCAGAAGCCATCGGCTGATAATCCCATGATCATTGGCGATTGGCCATACTATATTGTAAGTTTAGAGTTGGTAGTATTGGTTCATTTTTATGTGTTTTATCACATCCACAAAGGGTTGGCGAATTGGAGAAGTATTCGATTGATTGATCCCGGAAAGTAGGATTTCTTTTTACCGGGCGATATACGGTGCCTTAATATTTATCAGCTCATCATTCAACAGCAATTGAAAACACTATGCGTTTTCCACCCATTTTTTGATTACGCGTTGGTTGTTATTTTTTCTCTGTAGAATCGAGATTTGATTGAATTAGCGAAAGTAGAACAAGAATAGTGTAGGGCATGGCGGAAACCAGAAAGCCGAGTAGATTTGAGTAGATATCAAACATGATTTGATTGTCATATTTGGTTCTGATTAATGCGAATGTTAGTGTTACAATGTCTACTACAATAGTAACGATTAAAAGGAGCGAGTTGTACTTTTTTAACTGGGAAAAATAAAGGGCAATAATATTCAAGCCAAACATTATCCATATCATAACCTCTCTGGCAAGAATTCGTAACCAAATATTATCAAATGGAGGCTTATATGGGTCGTTAGGATTTCCAGATACGACATAGGTGTTGCTAATGCCGTAAAGCTGATAGGAAATTAAAGAAAGTATAAGTCCAATTAAGACTGCGAGGTAGATTGGGAATTTCCTGTGTTTTTTAGATAAAAGATCCATATGGCAAAAAGTACTGCGTACATTGAATATTGGAAAATATCATGATGGAAAACATGGAACCAATCAGGTAGTTTTTTAGCAATTTGGAATAATGCTGAAATCCGTAAGCTATTTAGTATGTAAAGAATAATTAGACCTAAAATGCTATAGGTGATTTTGGTTTTAAGTTTTCTATCGGGGATGGCAAAAATAAAAGCAATAAGCAAGTAATAAAGTGATTTTCCATTACAAACGTGGCCAATTAGAAGAGAAGCACGCTCGTCACGCATTACAAATTTGCCTAAATTTCTATAAACAATTGGTTGAGGGGTTTTCCCTGTGAAAAGTCCAACAAATCTTCTGGAAGTATGTAATAGGCTTTCCGATAGGAAATTATCTAATGACGTCCAGTAATAAAAAAAAGGCCACATTGCTAATGATAGCAATGTGGCTATTAGGAAGTGTTTTTGTGACTTTGATATTTGGAGCGACTTATATCGCTCGATTAAATTATCAAAACCGATCACACAATTACTTGCTTGATTTGTTTCTCAATCTGTAAACTCCATAAGCTACTGCAGATCCAACAACGGTGAAGATACCGCCGTCAACTGGAACTTGGATATCTGGATCATCAGGAACACCCTGAGCCATCAAAGTTGTAGTGCAAAGAATTGCAGCAAGTGTGAAGATGAATTTTAAAGTGTTATTCATAGTCGTAATATTAATTGCAAATTTAGTGTTAAATATGGTGAATTTCAATAGTATGGTTAATTATTTTTGAATTTGAATCAATTTAGAAGTGTGTCCTGAAACTGTTTTGATATCAATGATAAACAATCCTGATATCTCAGCGTTTTCAAGCATTACTTCATGAATTTTTGACGGTGTAGTTAAATTTTCAGATAGAATAGTTTTTCCTTCAATAGATTGGATTGAATAACTTAAAATGGTTTCATTTGAAACGATGTTAAATTTTCCATTCATGACAGGGTTTGGATATACAATTGTTTGATTTTCAATTGGAATGTTAACCTTTCCAGCAACCTTGCCAGTAAATTTGATGTCAAATCTATCAGTTTTGTAAACGTCGTTATTGGTTTTTGAAAATCGGTATATGAATCCTGGAGTAATGGTTGATATTGAACCATTTTCTTTGTCTATTAATTGAATGTCATATGATGAAGATTCAATGTTTGGGACATTAAATACTAGTTTGTAATTGCCGTTTTCAGATGTTTTGTATCGTGTTGAAATTACAACAGAATTCCCAGGCTCCGCTAATTTGCCTCGTCTGTCAATTGCGCACCATGTTCCATTACTTGTGATGGAACCTAGGCCAAGGTATCCGGCATAAAATTTTTGAATGTCGAAGAAGTCAAAATCATTTGTAATTGATTCATCAGTATTGTCGAACTGGATTACAAAATTGTCTGATTCGGAACTTGTGTCGTTATCATAAAACAAATCAGCACTAAGTTCATTGTTGTTTTTTAGCGTGGTGTCGTTTTCTTTAAAATTGCTTGTTGTAGAAGGTCTAGTGGTGATTTTCATCGCTTCGGTAAAAGACACACTTACATTGTTGCTTTTAGCTATCACAAATACGGCAGCTCCAGCAGTCAAAATTTTAGCTTTTCCGGTTGCATTGTTTTTGAAGTTATTTGTTCCAGATAAAGCAGCTAGTGATGCTGTAGAGTCGTAAATGTTATAAGTTTTCGCTACCGCATCATAGAACAAGAATCTGTTATAGATACTTCCACTGTTGTTGGAGAAGAAATCATGTAAATTAACATCAGCAGGATAAGGATTGCCGATTAAATTATAACCAGCAAATGTTCCAGTATTTTTTGTGAGGCCACTGATTGTTTTATTGCCCGTGTGTAATTGACCTTTGAAATCAATTGTATTAGCATTTGCCGAAATTGTGGTGTCACCTAAACCATTACTATATGTTCCGCGATAGAAAAGTAATAATCCTTGTCCATTAGGAATATTGGTTGCAGTACCACTTGACTGGTAACCGCTCCAAGAACCTGTAATTTCATTCCAACGAAAAGCAGATGTTTTACAATAACTGCAGCCGGTTTCGAATGAATCTTTATTGCCATTTGCAGCTGTACCAGTTACCGTAATATCATCTGCGAATTGACTTAGGTTAACGCCATTTTTTAATGGAATTCCATAAGCTCTATAAGATCTTTTTGGGCTACAATAAATTTCAAAGAAGTTGTCTGGAGTGAGGGTATAAGTAGTTGGTAAGGTTGCCAACATTCCTCTATTTGTTCCATCACTTCTAAATCTTAAAAATGGTTCCCAACTATTCCAATCAGCAGCCGAAGATGAAGCTGGTCCACCTGTTGATGCGATTGTAGTGTTATTTAATAAGGTTAGAGAATTATAAAGGTCTAATTTTCTACTTAATGTTAATACAGATGAGGTTGTAGCAATGCCCACAACAAGGGGTGTTTTGGTGCCAATTGTTAGAGAACCAGCCGTTCCTGATAATGTCTGGTTTTTGCCATCAAAATATAAAATCCGATTGCCCGTGTTCCCATGTTCAAAACTTAATAATCCACCCAGGCAATTAATATTGGATGAAACATTATGCTGGCCTGAACCAGAGAATTTCAATGTTCCACTGCCTGATGTCATCACGAGCCTTCCATTTATATCTGCGGTATTATTGGTTGGAACATTAATGTCTAGGATTGCTCCACCCGACTTACGCATGGTTGAAGTAGAATCATGAATAAAATCATGGCCTGTAATCGAAGTAGCATTTCCTACTGTCCATGTTGCATTGTTTGTTGTACATTTAAAATCAACATGATTGTAAGGCATTATTTTGAATTGACCAATTGTTTCTGTAACGCCAGAAATATCAATGGTTGTGCGTGATATTTGTGAAGATGTTCCTAAGTCAACCAATAAAACGTCAGATGTCGCTGGGGTGGTTCTCACTGGCGACCAATTGGCAGCTCTTCCATATGTAGAATCAATACCAGAGGTTCCAACCCATGTGTACACGCCTGCGTTTACAACAGTAACGGTTACATTCAAAGTAATGGAAGTAATGCCAGTAGCGCAATTCCCTACACCGATGTAAATTTGATTAGAAAAAGTACCAGAAACGCCACTTTTGTTTCTAATGTAAATTGTGAAAGAATCTTCTTTGCCAACTACTTTGTCATAACAAAATGTTTTCCAAGCGTTTGAATTTGTTGAACCAAATTGCATTTGCCACACAGAAGAAGTGTTTGAAGCACTCATGAACATTCTGGTGCTGCTTCCAAAACCACTTAAATACAATTTAACTGGTTTAACATATGCTAGGTTTGAATCTGCTGCATTGGATGTCCATGATGCAGCCCAAGTGCTAGAAGAGCCGGAAGTTGTGGCGCCGGCTATTGAAACCCCAGTAATGGTTTGAGCATGAGAATATTGGATATTCAATGCAAAGAATAAGAGTGTTACAGAGAATATTTTTTTCATTCGAGTTTTCCTTTTCAATTATTATGCCGAAAATTAGAATAGCTTTTGAACTTTCTGAAGTGCCTAATTTTCGAATTTCAAAAATAATATTTGAATTGCCTTGAAGATATGGCTACAATCAATACTTTTCTAATATTCTCTAATATTTTGGCATTGTAAATTCTAATAATCGTAGTTTAGTGGCGTTTTATGAAAATTAGAAATTTTACTGTTAGGATTTTTGTTATTGTATTGTTTTTGGGGAATCATCATTTTCTAGTTGCCCAAATTCGTGGATGTATAGATCCAAGTGCTTCTAATTTTAATGATAAAGCTACCATCAATGATGGAAGTTGTTTATACAAGTCTGTAACACTAAATCCAATTGCCTATTTCTCTACATCAAAACAAAGTGAGGAATTGATAGAAATGTCTGGATTAGAAAAAAGAGATAGCCTATGGTATACGCATAACGATAATCCATCTGATGTTTTTTTTGAAATAGGAATTGAAGGAGATTCCATAAAAGTTAATCGGAAAATTATAGTGAAAGGACTGGATGTTGTAGATTGGGAGGAAATAGCTTCGGATTCCGATTATTTTTATTTGGGCGATTTTGGAAATAATGCCAATGGCGCTCGCGGTGATTTGAAAATTGTCAAAGTGAGAAAGGCATTTCAAAGTGGAATTCTAAATGATAGCCTATTGGTTGCCGAAATTTTGAATTTCTCTTACGAAGACCAAATAGATTATACACCACTTAGTTCAAATAAAACAAATTTTGATTGCGAAGCTATGATTGTTACTGATGACTCAATTTATTTATTTACAAAACAATGGCAGTCACTAAATACAGTTGTTTATCGTTTGGCGAAATCGGGTAGTGATCAAATTGCGAGAAAATTAACTGCAATCAAAATAGATGGATTGGTTACAGGAGCAAAATTATCGCCCGATAAAAAGAAATTAGCACTTATTGGATATAGCAATATGCTGCAACCATTTATTACATGTATTTATGGTTTTCAACAAACGGAATTTCAGCTAGGTTGTATTAGAAAGTTGAATTTGAATATGCCATTTTTTCAAATGGAAGGAATTTGCTGGGAAAACGATTCCATCGTGTCTGTAGTAAATGAAAAATTTGCCAATACATTTATTCAAACCAATTCGTCATTACAGCAATATGATCTTGGATTTTGTTGGGAAAAATTGGCAAATAACCAATTGGGAATAGGTAAATTTGAAGGTATGAATTTAAAGTTGCAAATTTCGCCGAATCCAATTAGGCATAATGAGACTTTAAAATTGATTTTTATGGGTGCAAATCGATGTTTGCCCATCAACGAGGAGATTTTTGTTACCAACATGAAGGGACAAAAATTAATGACAATTCAAGTTACATCAGATAGATTTGAGTTGAATCAATTGGTACCAGGTGATTATGCAATAGGAAATCAAAAGGTGGGCTTTATAATGGTTTCTGTAATTTGATTTTTAGTATGTTGTATGAAATGTATTACACAATAATCTCGCGTTGGATTATTTGTCGTTTACATATATAATTACTTCACGTTTGGCTTGTCTACTTTGGGCCTCAACCTGACTGGAGTTAATTCCTTTGGATTTTGAAGTTAAACCCACGTTCGTGTTGTTTATGTCGCCATCTAAATTTACCCCAATGTTCTGATTGTCCATGAAGAAACGTACTGTGGTTCTTCGATTTTGCGCGTGCTGATAATCGTCACAAAGTACCATTTTCTTGCCGCCATTGCGCACTTGGATTTCATAAGGTTTGTAATTTTCATACCAGCTTTTTCTTACAAAACCTTTATCATCTCGCAAAACAATCATTTTTCGAGTTTTGCCTTCAATAAAATCAGTGTAATGGGCGATATTTTCTCCTTCGCAAACACAACCATTGAGAATCTCGGTTTCGCCATAACCCTTTGCTTTTAAACGAGAAGGTTCAATCTTCCAAGTTCTAATTAGATAATTTACGGCACTATCTGCTCTTCGTTGTGCTAAGTTTACATTGTATGCATACGTATTTCTACAATCGGTATGTGATCCAATTTCTAACTTTAAGTCTGGGAATTTTTGAAGTACGTTTATGGCGAAAGAGTCTAAAACCCTTGCAGCATCAGGACGAATTCTTGCTCTATCTAAATCATAAAATATGGGAAGCGCCCATGTTTGGTCAATGATATCTTCTATTGAAGTAAACTCATTGATTTCTTCAATAGAATGTGGTTTGTCTGGCTTTTTCTCTACGGTACCTACGTAGTGTAAGTCTGTGGGTGGTGCTCCCGATGTGGCCAATTTATTCTGGAGTAAATCTAATACAGTGGTATCTGGAGGAATTGAGTCCTTTGGAATTGCGGTTTGAATAGTAATGTTTTTATTTACCTTTAAATTCTCAGTAAGATCTTCAAGTTTCTTCATTGATTCAGGGGTGATAACGGAATCAATAAATATGTGAATTTCTTTTAATTTGGGTTTGAGTGTGTCGTGTATGGGCTTCAATTCCTCTGGGCAACCAAGATTGAAAAGTGGACCTTTAACGAATTTGCAAGAGTCTTTGTAATCAGGAATTCCGTCTTTATCTACATCAGGGCAACCATAAAGTGCAACTTCTCCGGGGATTTCAGGGCATGAGTCTCTCGTGTCAACTACTCCGTCTTTGTCTTTGTCTAAATCGATTTCTTTATATACAATTTCTCTATAAACCTTTTCTCTTGGTAAGGGATCTTTCCACCAGTTCCCATCGCAAGAATCATAAACCAATCTATCGCCCCATCTATAATGGATACCCAAGGAAAGTCGTTGAGTAAAAGACCATCCTACTTCAATCCCTAAATTTAATCTAGGATTGGTGTACCACATACCCAATTCTTTACGTAATCCACGGCCTTTGCCATAATCTGGTGCTAAAAAAATACCTACTAGCGGTCCATCCCAGATTAATCCAGTTCCCGCATAAAAACCCCATCGGTACTTGCAATCTAATACCACATTTATTCCGGCAATGTCACGTCTATAGTTTACTGTGTACCCATCTTGGAAGATATTTTCATAATAATAAGGATATGGATAAACGTTGTTGTTAAAGTCTAGACCATAGTATAAGCCAAATCGTCTGTAAATATCACATAGCGAAATTTTGGCTCTGTATGCGTCATAGCCATAAATCGTTTTGAATAGGTACCCGCCGTAAACTTGCCAATACTGCCCTTGTGCTTTTTGAGGGAATAAACTCATTAAAGAGAAAATGATTACAGCACCAAGGCTCGTCTTCTTTTTTAGGAAGGCGCTTTTGTACTGAAATATTTTCTGTATCAAGGACATTAGTTATGCTATTTTGCTATTGGAAACAGAGTGAAATTTTTGCAAACTCTCTCCGAATTTCAAATTTACTTCAATAAGCTCAATGGGATATGATTGTTTACCCTTGAAATATGCACAATTACAATAAAATTAGATTATTGTAGTGATTTGGGTACAAAAATTAGGGTTTTTGCTTCAAATTATGAGTGAGGTTAGATTCAAAAATATTATAACATAAATAACTAATTGGAGTATTTTTCGCAAAGTTGCCTGGGTTTTTATAATGGATTTATTCGATTTGGAAAGATTTGAGCGTTCAATTGGC
>JAGKXC010000011.1 GCA_021151535.1 Sphingobacteriia bacterium
GGGCATTTGGGCGGTGCTTTATTTGGTGGTTTGTTGGGTTTGGGTATTTGGATTTATTTGGGAATGGGAATCGAGAATATGGAAAGCCAGGTAATTTTCTATAATGGTTTTTCCGTGAGGTTATTGGCTTATTTGGGCGTGTTGCCTATTCTTTTGTTCTGGATACTGAATGAAATTAAGCCATCTTGGTTTTATCGCAAATAATTTTTTAGCTTTTGCGATTGTAGCAAATCGCGGCTCATTCGGTTGACTTTAGTTGGAATGTTTGCTGAAGGGGTGTATATTCGCAGTCCCAAATTTTGGCTGTTTGCAGAAGCGGTTTTCTAAAGAGAAAATCGGGTTGTAAAAAGCCAAAAAATGGATGATTCTTTGAAAGATATTTGCCCAGTTGGTGAAATTGGTAGACACGCCATCTTGAGGGGGTGGTGACCGTAAGGTTGTGCTGGTTCGAATCCAGTACTGGGCACTTCAGTAATTTCCGCATTTACTTGCTTCTTTGTATTGTACCTTTGTTGCACGATGAGCAGCAACAATTTGTTTGGCAGCGGAAAATCCAAAATCATCAATGATCCTTTACATGGATTTATTCACCTTTCGGTTCCAGGTGTTTATGATGTGGTTCAGCATCGATTTTTTCAGCGATTGCGGAGAATTCGACAGCTGGGAATGAGCGAATGCGTATATCCTGGTGCTACCCATACCCGATTTATCCATGCTTTAGGCGCTATGCACCTGATGATGGAAAGTTTGGATGTGTTGAAACAAAAGGGCGTTGAGATTTCTGAAGAGGAATATCAAGCCGCTGTTTTGGGCATATTGTTGCACGATATTGGCCATGGCCCATTCAGTCATACCTTGGAATACACCCTAGTTCAAGGCGTTAATCATGAGTACATTTCGGAGCGGTTGATGGAGGAAATGAACAAAGAATTTAATGGTGCTTTGGATTTGGCCATCGCCATATTTAAAGGCAAATATCCCCAAAAACCATTTTTAACGCAGTTGATTTCGGGTCAGTTAGATATGGATAGATTGGATTATCTGCTGCGCGATAGTTTTTACACCGGAGTGAGTGAAGGAATTGTGGGTGCAGACCGGTTGATTCACATGTTGAATGTGAAGGACGGCAATTTGGTGGTGGAAGAAAAGGGCATTTATAGTGTAGAAAAATTCTTGGTTGCGCGCAGATTAATGTATTGGCAAGTTTATTTACATAAAACTGTGATTGCAGCTGATAATCATTTGGTGGCGATTTTGCAGAGGGCGCGTGAATTAGCCAAAATGGGTTCTGCATTGGGCAGCTATCATCCGCTAATGCATTTCCTTTTTAAGGATGTTGTAACGGGCGATTTTACCCAAGAGGATTTGGAATTATTTGTTCAACTAGACGATATTGATATTATGTCGGCCATCAAAGAATGGCAGTTTCACGAAGATGCTGTTTTGAGCAATTTGAGTAAGCGCATGTTGCAGAGAAAAATGCCGAAGATCAAGGTTACATTGGAGCCAGTAAGTGAAGCCGTGGAACAAATTCATAAGGCTCAGGCGGCTTCCATTTTTAATGTGGAAGATGATTTAGTACATCATTTTGTGAAAACCGGTGTTTTGGAAAACAATGCTTATCGCACAGATGGAGGAGGAATTCGGATTTTAAGAAAAAACGGGGATGTGATTGATGTTGCAGCGGCCAGTGATAATTATAATTTATCGGCTTTGCAGGATACAGTTGTTAAACATTATATCACATATTGGGAATCATGAGTTGGGGGAATTCTTGGCAGAATAGCAATCGCGATTCTAAGAAAAATAAGGCTGGAGCTTATCATAAGGATAAAAAATTTGGCGGTAAAGGAGGAAGAAATCAAGGTGAGGATTCTGAGGTTCGGGCGAAGAAAGCGTTGGGCCAGCACTTTTTGGTGGACTTATCTGTAGCGGATAAAATTGCCGATATTTTTCCCTCCGATTTGGATGCGGTATTGGAGATTGGACCGGGCATGGGTGTATTAACGAAGCGATTATTACCCAAATTTGGAGAGCGTTTGGGATGTGCAGAGATTGACAAAGAATCTGTTAAGTATTTGGCTGATCAGGAATGGGCCAAGGGATTATATGTGGTTGAGGGCGATTTTTTGGTAATGAATGAAGCGTTGTGGATATCGCCGGAGAATACTGAAAAATTAAGGGGGGAAGGTAAGGAGTTGCATGCCATGAAAGTGGGTGTAATTGGCAATTTTCCATATAACATCAGCACACAAATTGTTTTCAAGGTTATTGAAACTGAATTGCAGGTACAGATGTTCGGTGGCATGTTTCAGAAAGAGGTGGCGGTGAGGCTTTGTGCTGGCCATGGAAATAAGGATTATGGCATCACGAGTGTGTTATTGCAGGCCTATTTTGACTGTGATTATTTATTTGATGTAGGTCCTGAATGTTTTAATCCCCCGCCGAATGTGGTGAGTGGGGTAATGGTTGCACGCCGAAAGAATACGGAATTGGGTGTTTCATACGATCAGTTGAAGAAGGTGGTAAAGATGGCTTTTGGGCAGCGCAGGAAAACGATGTTAAATGCATTGCGGCCTTTGGCAGGAGAGAAGGTTGGATTTGCAGTACCAGAACAATGGGCTGGGAAGCGGGCAGAGCAATTGAGTGTGGATGAATTTGTAGAATTAGCTAAGATTTGGGCTGCTTGGGGCAAATAAGTTGGGTGAGCGATGAATACCTATTATTTTGCGATGAAAATTTGAGGTGAAATAGGGTGTTAGTATTTGAAAATGAGTGCGGTAAGCCATAGATTAGAATTATTCCATATAAAGAAAGATGATAAAATTCCTGTGAAAAATGTATCGATGAATGCTTGATAATTGTAAATTCGCGAACTAAAAGTACCCTAAAAGGCTCTAGAAATGACGATTACCAGTCCCACATTTATGCATAACTCATTGTATAAGAGATTTTTAGCAATTTTGTTTGCTGCTATTGCTCCGGCTGCAATTTTCGCCCAGGCGGCAGCTACTGACATTGTTGAACCGCCAAAAGAATTCGATCCATCATCTTGGGATTGGGTAAGCATCTTAATTTGGGTGCTTGTGGCGTTAATTATTTTGGTTATTGCCAGAGCTTTCGACATCGGAGGTTTGGCAGAGAAAGTAACCGGTAAGAAAATTGCTAGTTCAAACAAAGTGAATGCCACTGTTGGTATTATAATTTTGATTTTGGGAATGGCTGGGGTTTTCTGGGAAATTTCTAACCATGGTAAACACTTATTGTTATGGGATGCGGCATCGGAGCATGGTGCTACGATAGATTCCATGTTCATGGTTACTTTCGGATTTACCTTTGTGGTATTTGTTGTTACTGAGATTTTGTTATTCTATTTCATGTATCGTTATCAGTATAGCGAGAAGCGCAAGGCGCACTACTATTTCCATAACAACAAATTGGAGATGATTTGGACGATCATTCCAGCGATTGTATTAACTTTCTTGGTGTTACGTGGTTTTGATACTTGGACAAAAATTACTTATCGCGGTGCTGCGGATCACGAAGATTACAACAAAGATTACGAAATCGAGGTATTTGCTTACCAGTTTGGTTGGAAGGCTAGATACTGCGGAGAAGACAATAAATTTGGTGAGGCCAACTTCAACTTCATTTCAGGTACTAACCCATTGGGTGTAGCTGTTTCTGAGCAAGTTGATTCTTTGGTAGTTTCATTGAATACCCAAGTAGCTGAATTAGAGGCTATCAAGGCGGCTGTAAAAGATTCTACTGCAGTTTGGCAGAAGGAATATAACAGAATGGTTTCCACAGGCTTGAGCAAGGCATATGTTAAAGACTTCGCAGCATTAACTGAAAAGTTAAACGATGTTAAGTGCGGCGCATACGAGCGCAAACTTGAAAAAGAAATTGACCGTAAGAAGACCAATCTAACGCGTATCGCCAATTACCGTGCTATGCCTGATGTTTTCAATAAGGCGGGTAATGATGATAGGGTAGTAACTGAATTGGTTTTGGTTAAAAACAAATCTTACCGTTTCAGATTCCGTGCAAGAGACGTTATACACTCTGCTTATATTCCTGAATTCCGTGTTCAAATGAACTGTGTACCTGGAATGAGCACTATTTTCCCATTCACACCTACCAAAACTACGGCTGAGGCTAGACAATTGAAGGGAAATCAAGAGTTTGATTATTATTTGTATTGCAACAAAATTTGTGGAGCAGCTCACTACAACATGAAGATTAAAATCACTGTTGTTGAGAACGAAGCTGAATTCAACAAGTGGGTAGCGGCTCAGGCTCCATTGGTGGCGCCACCAGCTTCTGCAACACCTGCAGCTCCTGCAACATCAGATTCAACTGCAACTCAACCTGCAATAGCTATTCGTTAATTTAATTCATTTAGTAAAAAATCAAGATTTTTGATATGAGCACTGCTTCTTTACACACTGATCATCACGCTCAAGATCACCACGATCACCATCACAAGGAGACATTTATTTCTAAATATGTCTTCTCAATGGATCACAAGATGATCTCTAAGCAATTCCTAATTACAGGTATAATTATGGGTTGCGCGGGTTTAATCATGTCTTTGCTATTCCGTTTGCAATTGGCATGGCCAGACGAGCAGTTCGGACTTTTGCAAACTTTGTTAGGCAAATGGGCTGTTGATGGCAAGTTGGATCCTAACTTCTATATGGGTCTTGTTACCATTCACGGTACAATCATGGTATTCTATGTATTGACTGCCGGTTTGAGTGGAACATTCTCTAACTTATTAATTCCATTACAATTGGGAGCACGAGATATGGCGTCTCCTTTCATGAATATGTTGAGTTACTGGTTCTTCTTTGTAAGTTCTGTGGTAATGTTAAGCAGCGTATTTATTGAAACTGGACCAGCGTCTGGTGGTTGGACAGTATATCCTCCATTGAGTGCTTTGGAAAAGGCAATGCCAGGATCAGGATTGGGTATGACATTGTGGTTGGTTGCGATTGCGTTGTTTATTGTATCATCTTTATTGGGTGGTATCAACTACATCTCAACTGTATTAAACATGCGTACTAAAGGTATGAGCATGAACAGAATGCCATTGACAATTTGGGCATTCTTCTTCACCGCTGTATTGGGATTGTTGTCGTTCCCAGTAGTATTGGGTGCTGCGTTATTCTTGATTTTTGATAGAAGTTTTGGAACTTCTTTCTACTTAAGTGATATCTATTTAGAGGGAGTAGGTGCATTAGAAAACGTGGGTGGTAGCCCGATTTTGTATCAGCACTTATTCTGGTTCTTAGGTCACCCTGAGGTATATATTATTTTGATGCCTGCTTTGGGTATTACATCTGAAGTAATTTCCACCAATGCTAGAAAGCCAATCTTTGGTTATACCGCGATGATTATTTCATTGATGGGTATCAGTTTCTTATCTTTTATCGTTTGGGGTCACCACATGTTCGTAACAGGTATGAACCCATTCATTGGTTCTGTGTTTATGATTTTAACTTTGATCATTGCGGTTCCGAGCGCTGTAAAGGTATTTAACTATTTGACAACATTGTGGAGAGGTAATTTGCGTTTCACTCCGGCGATGTTGTTCTCAATTGGTTTGGTAAGTTTGTTTATTTCTGGTGGTTTAACAGGTATTTACTTGGGTAACGCTGCGATGGACATTCAATTGCACGATAGTTATTTTGTAGTTGCTCACTTCCACTTGGTAATGGGTTCTGCATCTATTTTTGGTATGTTTGCTGGTATCTACCACTGGTTCCCAAGAATGTATGGCAGAATGTTGAATAACAATTTGGGTTATTTCCACTTCTGGTTAACTTTCATATCTGCATATTTGGTGTTCTTCCCTATGCACTTCATGGGCTTGGCAGGCGTACCTCGTAGATACTATCAATTTACTTTATTGAAAGATTTCGAAGTTTGGGCTGATACCAACAAATTGATTACTATTGCAGCAATGGTTGGTGGTTTTGCACAGTTGTTATTCTTATATAACTTCTTTAACAGCATTTTCCGCGGGAAAAAGGCTGAACAAAATCCATGGCAATCTAATACTTTGGAATGGAGTGCTCCAGTTGAACATATTCACGGAAACTGGCCTGGTGAAATTCCAACAGTTTACAGAGGTCCTTATGAATACAGCAGACCTGACCGTGAGGAAGACTTCTTCCCACAATATGTTCCTGATGAGTCTGCACCTGAGACATTAGAACCAGTTAAAACGAAAAAGGCTCCTAAAACTGAAGAGTTAGCAGAGAAGCAAGAAACATCAACTGTATTCTTTGCTGCTATCAAGAAGGTTTTTGGCTTGAGCTAATTCGTTGATAATGTTATCAAATAGAATTCAGAAAATATACAGACGAATAGGTTTAATTACCTGTTCGTCTGTTTTTTTATTATTCCTTTTGGGTGGATTAGTAAGAGCTACGGGAAGTGGAATGGGTTGTCCGGATTGGCCGCGCTGTTTTGGCTTGGTAGCTCCTCCTACATGTGATTGTGATTTACCTCCAAACTACCAACATGTTTTTCTTGAAAAACGATTGAAAAAAGTTGAGCGTTTTTCTGCGTTCTTGGAAAAGGTGGGAATGGAACAACAAGCGGAGCGACTTCGTAAGGATCCGTCGATTCGTGTACCTGAAAAGTTCAATTTAACAAAAGCTTGGATTGAATATATCAATCGTGTATTTGGTGTGTTAAGTGGTATTTTCTCTTTGGCTTGGTTTTTATGGGCTTGGTTGAAGAAAGATTTAAAACCTTATCGACTTTGGGTTACCATAGGATTTATTTTCTTGGTAATTAATGCCTGGTTTGGCAGTATCGTGGTTGCAACAAATTTGGTTCCCGGAATTGTTAGTTTGCATTTTCTGTTTTCATTTATTTGTTTGTTTGCTTTCATTTATGGGTTACATCAGCAGAAACCATTTCGTTGGATAAACAACAGCGATGAAGATATCAAACCCATTGGTGTTTGGATAATATGGGCAACGATTTGGTTAATTGTTACATTGGGAACGTGGGCCAGAGAAGAAACTGAGATGTTGAGAGTTTCGCATTCGCTTATCGCCCCGGGAGAAAAAATATTGGATTTACGGGCGATGGGATTTTCTTTTATCATTCATCGTTTTTTGCCAGCGGGTATTTGGTTATTTGCAGCTTATTTTTTGAGGAAGCAATCAAAATTTGAGGGGATGCATTATGGAAGTCCTTGGTTTTGGATTTTTGTTGTTTCAACATTACAAATATGTTTAGGAGCGGTTCAGGTTGTATATGTTTTACCCATTTGGTCGCAAACTTTGCATATTGTTTTTGGCAGTGCTTTATTAACTTTGAGCTTTATTTGGGCACTATCCGAACAGAGCGCTCAAAAAGTGGATTATTAAGTCTTTGAATACTGAATATTGTGGAACAGAAACGCTTTGATTTTAAGAGTTATGCGCAGTTGGTTAAGTTTCGTTTAACCAGTACTGTTGCGGCTACTTCGTCTTTTGGTTACTTATTGGCTTGCAAATTGAATTCACCTGGATCCATTTCAGATTTATTTGATTGGCCTCAATTTTTGGCGGTTTTAATTGGTGGAATGCTGGTTGTATTTGCATCCAATGGCATGAATCAAATTATCGAAAAAGATTTAGACGCAAAAATGGCTCGTACACAAAATCGCCCGATTGTAGAAGACCGAATTCCTACAAGGGATGCTGTGATTTTTTGCTGGGTAACTGGCGCTTTGGGGATTATTTTACTGTCGTTGTACACTCCATTTATTTCGGTATTTATTGCGGGATTGTCTTTGGTGATGTACGTATTTATTTACACGCCGATGAAACGAGTAAGCCCATTGGCGGTGATGGTAGGCGCATTTCCAGGCGCATTTCCTCCATTAATTGGATATACCACGATTACTGGCAGATTGGATGAAATTGGCGTAATGTTGTTTTTGGTGCAATTTTTTTGGCAATTTCCTCATTTTTGGGCGATTGCTTGGTTGTTGCATGATGATTATCAAAAAGCGGGCTATTGGTTGTTGCCTTCTGCAGGTGGTAGGGATAAGAAAAGTGCTTATAACATTATGATTTACACTGTTTTATTGACATTGGTAAGCATGATGCCGATTTATTATAATCTATGTTCGCCTAAAGCATTATTGGTAATTTTGCCGATAGGGTTAACGTTCATTTATTTTGGATATAAACTATTTCGCAGTTTGGAAATAGCGGATGCACGCAAGCTGCTGTTTGCTTCATTCTTGTATACTCCAATTGCATTTGTAACCTATATTTTATTTTAATTATGGAAAACACTCAGGTACAAAAGATTAAAGACAAACCGCCTTTGATTGCACCGGCCAAGTTTAACATCATTTTGATAATGATGTCTTCTAGTATGTTGTTTGCGGCGTTTTTGAGTGCCTTCATGGTACATCAACCTGATGCTAAGGCGAAGGAAACGTGGACGTATTTTGATTTGCCAGTATTTTTCTTGGTGAGTTTGGTGATAGCGGCATTGAGTTCTGTTACGATGGTATTGGCGAAGAGGGCTGGTGCTGCGGATGAGTTAGGTAAATTAAAGACATTTATTTTTGCTACACTAATGTTGGGCTTGGCCTTCTGCGTATCTCAATACTTGGGATGGCAGCAATTGGTAGAAATGGGTTTAACCTTTGTAAATCCGCGTCCTGAAGATATTTCAGCCAGTTATGTTTGGGTAATAACAGTTGTACACGTTGTACACGTTTTGGGTGGTATCATATTGTTATTCATTGCGTTAGTGAAATCTTTCAAAATGCAAATCCACAAAAAGCAGATGACTTTCTTATCTGTAACGAATACATATTGGCATTTTGTGGGTTTTCTGTGGTTTATATTGTATTTATTTCTTTACTTTGCAAGATAGATTTATCCCATGGCGAATCATACACAAGCAGCTTTTGAGAAACAACCTATGTGGGCAGGAGGGCGTTCTCCCTTCAACGTAAGTTACGGAAAGTTAATGATGTGGATCTTCTTATTATCAGATGCATTCACGTTTTCAAGCCTTTTGACTCAATACGGTGCACAGCGTTTCAGTAACGTAGTAACACCAATCACAACCAAGTGGCCTGATCCCGCTTCAATTTTTAACCATTTCCCTGGAATGCACGGCTTCCACTTGCCACTTTTGTTTGTGAGTGTAATGACGTTCATTTTGATTATGAGTTCTGTTACTATGGTGTTGGCTGTTGAAGCAGGCCATCGTAATAGCAAGAAGGAAGTTGAGAAATACATGATTATGACCATCATTGGTGGTGCGATGTTCTTAGGCTGTCAGGCTTGGGAATGGTCTACATTCATCCATGAAGGTGCACGTTTGAATCATAACATGTTTGGTATCACCGAACAAGGATATAAGCACTTAGCGAGTGTTAAGTTTGGCGATCATTTTGAATGGGCAGATGGCGATAGAACTTTCGGTCCTGTTCCATTTGCAGCATTGTTCTTTATTGTAACTGGATTCCACGGTTTCCACGTATTCAGTGGTGTTGTTATTAACGTCGTTGTTTACATCATGGCTAAGCGCGGTGTATTCGATAGACGTGGACACTATGAAATGGTTGAAAAGGCTGGTTTGTACTGGCACTTTGTGGATTTGGTTTGGGTGTTTGTATTTACTTTCTTCTATCTAATCTAATTTTAAGCAGTAAAATATTATGGATTTTCACGTAAAACCAGGCGAATACGATCCAATTAACTATGTAGCTCATTCTGAGAGCCATGGTACTAAGGAGTTATGGAAAACCTTCTGGATTTTGTTGGGAATTACAATTTTTGATTTTATCATCTATTTTGTAATGCCAGCTTCAGGTCTTAGAAATTTCATTTTCATATTCTTCGGATTGGTAAAAGCATATTTCATTGTTGGTGCTTTCATGCACTTGAAACATGAGAAAATCAATCTTGCCTTGATTATTTTGGTTCCTACTTTATTTATTGTAGGCCTAATCATGGGATTGCTATATGAGGGACATGCCCTTACATTCATGAAATAAATTTATGGCCTCTAGTAAGTCATATAATATGAAGGCCGCAATTGCGGCCTTTGTTATTTTACCTATCCTTGGGGTATTGATTCTTTCACGCGCTCAATGGGTGCATAAAGAACTTCCATATATAGGTGAAAAAGTAGAGAATAAAGATGGTAGCGTAACCTATCACACCGTTGGTGACATCCATCTATTTAATCAACACGGAAAAGAAATAAATCTGAGCGACTTTGATTCATGTATCATTGTGGCGAATATTTTCTTTGCTAGTTGTGCGGAGGTTTGTCCGCAAATGAACAAACAAATTCAAGTGATAGCTGAAGAGTTTAGAACTAACCCGAAGGTTCGTTTCCTTACAGTGTCTATCGATCCTCAAAGCGATTCAGTTCCTGTATTGTATCAATATTCCCAAGCATATAAGGCCGATTTGTATAAACGTACTTTTGCAACGGGTAGTAAATCTGAAATTTACGATTGGGTATTTAATGATTTATTGTTAGCAACTGAGCAAAGAGGTAGTGATTTTATCCATGATGATAAAGTAGTTATCATAGATAGAGACCATCATATTCGTGGAATATTAGAAACCCGAGGTAAAGATTTAAAAGAACAATTAGAACGCGTTAAACGTATTACAGACGATATCAATAACCTTCTTTATGAGTACAGACAAAAACAATTGGATAAGTGATAAGGCGTTTTTTCGCCTTACGTTAATCGTATCTATCGCTGTATTTGCAGTAGTAGTAATCTTGCAATATTTGCCCGCAGAAATGCGTCCAAGCGCTGATTTTGCTAAGGGTTTACCCATAACCAATGCATTTATCAATAGCATTGTTAGTGTTTTATTGATTTTGGGTATTCGGGCAATTAAAAGTGGAAACAAAGGTCTTCATCAGAAGTATATGTTGTCTGCTTTCTTGATGAGTGGTTTGTTTTTAGTTACCTATGTAACGTATCACGTATGTATGGAACATACCAAACACGAAGGCACAGGATTCATTCACACTCTTTATTTGGCGATTTTACTTACTCATATTGTATTGGCAGCGGCTGTACTTCCAATGGTTTTATACACTGTTTATTACAGTACTACAGAACAGTTTGTAAAACACAAAAAGATTGCGAAAATTACTTTCCCAATTTGGTTATACGTTTCAATTACTGGAGTTGTTGTTTACTTTATGATCGCTCCTTACTATCCATTTAAGTACTTCCCTTTTTAAAATAAATTTAGTAAATTTAACCTATGAAAAAGTTAATTGCCATCGCTTCAATATTGATGTTTACTGCAGTGGCTTCTGCGCAATGCCCAATGTGTAAAACGGCCTTAACTTCTAACAGAGGTCAGAAGGCATTAAATAAGCCGGTTGTAGGAAATGGTATTAATAAGGGAATTCTTTTCTTGCTTACTACTCCCTACATTTTGGTGGGTTCTGCTGGAGTTTACTACTTTTCTCAAAAGCGTAAGCAACGATTAAATGGCAAATAGTAGAGCCGGTTTCGGCGCGTTTATTACTTGTCGTTGTCCTAAGTGCGGAGAAGGTAAAGTATTTAAAAATTCGGTGTTTTCATTCGGTCATTTTTCAGACACCTATGATGAATGCCCTATTTGTGGTTTGAGTTATGAACCCGAAACAGGATTTTTCTTCGGGGCGATGTATTGGAGTTATGCATTAATTACCGGTACAATATTGTGTGGAGCTTTATTAATGAACTATTTAGGTTTATGGGATTACGCAATTGTAGGAATAATGGGATTCTTGTTATTGAATATTCCTATTATTATCCGTTACAGTAGAATGCTGATGCTTTATGTGATTTATCCCTTGATGTACAAGGAAAAATTCTATGGAGTCCTAGAGGGAGAATCAGACGACGAGGAATAGAATTCTAAACGCGTGATTCGCGTTCTAAATAAGCCGCTAGTTTAATTAACTGATAAACGAATGGGCACTTGAAACCAAGTGCTTATGTTTTTGCCATTATTTGTTCCCGGAATCCATATGGGCGATAGTTTTAGGATTCTAATAGCTTCTTCTGTAAACTCAGGGCATTTAACAGTTTGTTGAATGGGTGTAATTCTGTCTATTACCCCATTTCTGTTAACGCGGAATCTGAACATAACATAGCCAGAAATATTTTGTTCCATGCATCTAGCTGGGTATTGAAATTGGTTCACAATGAATGTTTTAAACAATTCTTCTCCACCTAAGTAACGCGCCCTTAAAACATTGGGATCCTCAGTTGGATTGTCTGAACTTATACTAGTAATTGCAGTATCTTTCAATGAATTAAAACCTTGTACTGTATCCAAGGCCAAGGGCAACTTGTCATTTGAAAATTGATTATCAATTATAGGTTTTGCCTGAGGCAAATTGGGGTTGCCTACCAAAGAATAGAAGAAGAGTAGGGGATTGGACTTGTTCTTTTTGCCGTTACTGAGTGATACATTGTAGCAATTGTAATTCTGCTTTTTTAATTCATCGCGGAGTTTATTTATGAGATCTTTATTGGGTTTGTTGTGATCGGCGAAACCTAAATTTTTAACTAGGCCGTTTTTATCTACTTGTATTATAATTAAGGAGATAAGTCTTCCGTTGACTAATAAATCTGTATTGATGTCTGGATTTGCCTTAAGGAAATTATCATTAAAAGTGCTCCATGAAATGGCGGGTTTGGGATAGTTAGGATTATTTGGAAAAAGGTAACTACTCATAGCTGATTGATACAATTCTTTTACATCTGGATCGGTAAAGGGAGGCTTTATGGTGCTATTGGTTGATTGTGCTTTTGCATATAATTGTAAAAAAAGGCATACAACAAGGATCGAATTCTGAATAAAACGTGACTTTTTATAAATCGAGGTAATTGCCATGGCTGAATTTTTATATTTGGTTGAAGGAAATAAATTTGGTGACATTATTACCAAATTTTTGCTAAATCTATCCTTCATTCAAATTAAAGCAATAGATTACAAAATAAAAAGAGCCACTGTAAGGTGGCTCTTTTACACTTAAATTCAAATTGGCTATCTCAAATTTTTCAGTGAATATTATATTTTAACTGCAGTTAATACAGTTTAATGAAAAGATTAATCAGGCTGTACTTGTAGCACACCATCGCCGCCTTCGTTTTTGGCTTTGATCTTACCTTCGATTTCGGTTAACAATTCTTGGTTGTCTTCCAACAAATCACGAACGGCATCTCTACCTTGTCCTAATTTGGTAGTATCGTAACTATACCAACTACCGCTTTTTTGAACGATGTTTGCTTCTACGGCTATATCTAATACTTCTCCGGCACGGCTAATACCTTTTCCATAAAGAATATCAAATTCAACTACGCGGAATGGAGGCGCCACTTTATTTTTGGCTACTTTTACTTTGGTGCGGTTACCGATTACATCATCGCCGTCTTTGATTTGGGCATTTCTACGAATATCCAAACGGATAGACGCATAGAATTTCAAAGCATTACCACCGGTAGTAGTTTCAGGATTTCCGAACATTACTCCAATTTTTTCACGCAATTGGTTAATGAAGATGGCAATACAACCTGTTTTAGAAATAGTACCTGTTAATTTTCTTAACGCTTGGCTCATCAAACGAGCATGAAGGCCAACCCGTGAATCGCCCATATCTCCTTCGATTTCTGCACGTGGTACAAGGGCTGCAACTGAGTCAATAACCAATACATCAATGGCACCAGAACGCACGAGATTGTCGGCTATTTCTAATGCTTGTTCGCCATCATCTGGCTGTGCAATTAACAAATTTGCGGTATCTATACCCAAAGCTTCAGCGTAAACTTTATCAAATGCGTGTTCTGCATCGATAAAGGCGCAAATGCCACCTTTTTTCTGTGCTTCTGCAATAGTATGAAGGGCGATAGTAGTTTTACCAGAACTTTCAGGGCCGTAGATTTCGACAATTCTACCTCGTGGGAAACCGCCCACACCTAGAGCTAAATCTAGACCAAATGAACCGGTTGAAATAACATCAACGTTCACACTGCGGGTGTCGTCCATTTTCATAACAACACCTTTACCATAGGTTTTTTCTAATCTCTCAATGGTTTGCTTAAGCGCTTTTAATTTTTCTTGTTGTTCACTCATAACTGTATACTTTAAATTATCCGTTTAATATGCCTTTGGTTTTTCAAAACTACATATTTTGAAAATATATTTACCAAATATATGACAATTTTTTTATCAACAGCATCAATTAGGGGGGAAGAAATGACAAATTTGCAAAATTTGCAAAAGAAACTTTTGCATCATGGGCCGGAGCAGTTGGCCGCAGAAGAATTGCTCGCAGTATTTATCGGAACGGTAGGGTACAAAGGAATGGGAAAACCGAGTGATAGGGCCAGTAAAATATGGCAATATTGCAATTGCAGTTGGCAGGAACTAGCGTATTTATCGCCAGAAGAAATGAAGAATTTGGTGGGAATTAATGAACGGCAAGCGGTAATTATGAAGGCTGCATTTGAGATGGGAAAACGCAGATTGGCGTTAGAAAACCCCAAAAATGTAGTTCGATCATCAGGCGATGCATATTTATTGCTAAAACCGCATTATTTGGATTCGGTGAAGGAAGATTTTTATGTTATTTATTTAAATCGTGGTAATCGTGTATTGAAAATTGAACGCGAGAGTAGCGGAGGTTTGAGTGGTACGGTAGTGGATGTAAAGCTGATTATTCGGCGGGCGCTAGCGCTGCGAGCTACCAGTTTGATCGTAAGTCATAACCATCCATCGGGAAATACTCAGGCTAGTGAAGAAGATAAAGCATTAACAAAGGTAATTCAAAATGCTTGTAACTATATGGATATGAAGCTGTTGGATCATATAATTTATTGTGGTTCAGAATGGTTAAGTTTTGCTGATGAGAATTTGTTGTGAGAGATATGAACAAACCATAAATTTGTGGTACTTATGTCAAGTCATTTCAACGCTCACTATTCTGAAAGTTTTGCCGATCGCCATATCGGACCACGCCAGAAGGATGTACAGGCTATGCTTCAAGCTATTGGGGTACAGTCTTTGGATCAATTAATCGATGAAACGATCCCTGCTAACATTCGTTTGAAAAATCCATTGAATTTAAACGAACCGTTAAGTGAGGTGGAATTTTTAGCTGTGTTGAAGGAAGCGGCTAAGAAAAACAAATTATACAAGCAATACATCGGCATGGGATATTACAATACACATGTTCCCGGTGTTATTTTGAGAAACATCATGGAGAATCCAGGATGGTACACTCAATATACTCCTTATCAGGCTGAAATTTCTCAGGGCAGATTGGAGGCTTTATTAAATTATCAAACGATGATTATCGACTTAACAGGTATGCAACTAGCAAACGCATCTTTATTGGATGAAGGTACAGCTGCTGCTGAGGCGATGAACATGTTCTACGGTTTGGACAAGAAACAAAACGCACATAAGTTCTTTGTTGATGAGAAGGTGTTTCCTCAAACTTTGGATATTTTGATTACTCGTGCAGAACCTGTAGGTATTGAAATTGTAACAGGCGATTATAAAACATTCCAATCAGATGGTTCTTATTTTGCAGCCTTGGTGCAATATCCTAACAGCGAAGGTAGTATCGAAGATTACAGAAACTTTGTGAGTAACTGTCAGTCTGCCGGTGTTAAAACTGTTTTTGCTTCCGATTTACTATCGTTAACTTTATTAACCCCTCCAGGTGAATTTGGTGCAGATTGCGTATTGGGATCAACCCAACGTTTTGGTGTACCAATGGGATTTGGTGGGCCACATGCTGCATATTTCGCTACAAAGGATGAGTACAAGCGTCAGATTCCTGGTAGAATCATTGGTGTTTCCATTGATGCGCAAGGAAACAGAGCTTTACGTATGGCGTTGCAAACTCGTGAACAGCATATCAAACGTCAGAATGCAACTTCTAACATCTGTACTGCACAGGTTTTGTTGAGCATTATGGCGGGAATGTACGGTGTTTATCACGGTGCTGAAGGTTTGAAGAAAATTGCTGGTAGGGTACATTCGTTAACCGTTACTTTGGCTGAGGCGATTGAAAAAGTGGGCAATGGCAACTTCAAAGTGCAACATGCTCATTACTTTGATACATTGTTTATCAAGGTTCCTAACACTGCTACAATCAAGAAATTGGCTGAAGCTTCGGAAATGAATTTCAGATATCAGGGCGAAAATTACGTTGGAATTTCTCTAGACGAAACCACCACTTTGGCTGATGTAAAAGCAATTGTTGATGTTTTCACTAAATCTGTAGAAGGATTAACTTGGGAAACCATTGCGTCTTCTAATATTGCATTGCCATCGTCTTTGTTAAGAAATAGCAACTACATGACACATCCCGTGTTTAACTTATACCAAAGTGAGCATGAGATGTTGCGATATATTAAGTCTTTGGAATCTAAGGATTTGAGTTTATGTCATTCTATGATTCCATTGGGCAGCTGTACCATGAAATTGAATGCTACAACGGAGATGATTCCTGTAACCTGGCCCGAGTTTAATTCATTGCACCCATTTGTGCCAATGAATCAAGCGGAAGGTTATTTGGAGATGATCAACGAATTAACTAAGGATTTAGCTGAGATTACTGGTTTCCATACCATGAGCATGCAGCCCAATGCGGGTTCACAGGGTGAATATGCTGGTTTGATGGTTGTTCGTGAATATTTCAAAGACAGAGGCGAATCGCATAGAAATATTGCGTTGATTCCTGAAAGTGCTCACGGTACAAACCCAGCGAGTGCGGTTATGGCAGGAATGAAAGTGGTTGTAACCAAGTGCGATGAAATGGGTAACATTGATGTTGCTGATTTGCGCGCAAGAGCGGAAGAGCATAAAGATAATTTGGCTGTTTTGATGGTTACTTATCCAAGTACCCACGGTGTATATGAGAGTGCGATTACTGAAATTACAGGAATTATTCACCAATATGGCGGACAGGTTTATATGGACGGTGCAAATATGAATGCCCAGGTTGGATTAACCAGCCCAGGTATGATTGGTGCCGATGTTTGTCACTTGAATTTGCACAAAACATTCTGTATTCCTCATGGTGGTGGTGGACCTGGCATGGGCCCAATTGGTGTTGCTAAGCATTTGGCTCCCTATTTACCAGGACACGCGGTAGTTGACATGGGCATTGAGAAGCCTATGCATGCTGTAAGTGCAGCGCCATGGGGCAGTGCAAGCATTTTGTTGATTAGCTATGCTTATATCAAGATGATGGGTTCTAAAGGCTTAACTGATGCTACGAAAATTGCGATTTTAAATGCAAACTATATCAAGGCGAGATTGGCTAATGAATATCCAACTTTGTACACTGGCGAGAAGGGTCACGTGGCACACGAGATGATTTTGGATACGCGTAAGTTCAAGGCTGCTGGTGTTGAGGCGGAAGATATTGCGAAGCGTTTGATGGACTATGGATATCACGCGCCTACATTGAGTTTCCCAGTTGCTGGTACTTTGATGATAGAGCCAACTGAGAGTGAGAGCAAGGAAGAATTGGATAAATTCATTGATGCGATGTTGAGCATTAGAGAAGAGATCAAGGAAATTGAGAACGGTATTTATCCTCAGGATAACAACTGTTTGAAGCATGCGCCTCACACGGCTACAACGGTTACAACTGATCAGTGGGACAGACCTTATTCTAGAGACAAGGCTGTATTCCCAGTGGATCGTTTGCGTTGGAGCAAGTTCTGGCCAAGTGTATCAAGAGTAAACAACACGCATGGCGACAGAAACCTGGTATGTGCATGTTTGCCAATTGATGCCTACAGAGAGGCGGAGGCAAACGCATAATATAGGCTAATAGAAAATAGACAGATATGGCGGCGCCCAAAAAAGCAGCGAAATTTTTTAAAAACGCTGTTTTTTGGGCGCCGCTTCGTTTAGCACCCTCCAGAAACCTATCGCCCTACTTCGCACCACTTTTATTGGTGCTCTATGCCGCTTGGGGATTTTACACCCTCCCAGATTTTGGGGTGCATCTCGATGAACTCACCCAGCGTACCATCGGCATGGAGAACAACCGCTTCCTTAGCGGAAGGGTTGGGTTTGATAAAGTAAATGAACATGGGTTGTTTGGGCCCATTTGGGAAAGTTTTTGCTACCTAGCTGAGCAAATCTATTTCCCGGGAACCATGCGTTTCAAAATCCTGTTGCATCGCGCACTTTTGTGGTCGGTTTTTATGTTGGCTATGGTGAGTTTGTATCGCTTTGCTCAACGAAAAATTGCCCAATTTGAATTTACGGCTTTCCCCAAATGGTTGCCTCAAGCCCATGCCAAGGATATTGTTGCCTTATTGCCCGTTGCATTCATTCTGCTTTGGCCCCGCATTTTTGCAGATGCCCATTACAATTCCAAGGATGTGCTGTTTTTGGCTTTTCAGGTTTGGGTGTTAATTGGTTTGGATAAAATTTGGGTTGCTAGTGTTCGCACAGAACAGTCAAGCGTTTCCGGTGGCCATTTCGCAGTTGGAAAAGGCAATGCCACCGAAATAATTTCTGGCGCGGCAGTGGGTGAAAATGCAACTAAAAACACCCATCAAAACATCGCCCTGCAGCCATCAAACGCTAAAATTTTTTGGCAAAAAACTTGGCCTTGGTTGTTACTCGGCATCAGTTGCAGTATCCGTTTTTCAGGTTTCATGATTGCTGGATTTGCCGCTTTGGTGTCATTCATACAATGGAGAAATAATGGCTGGAAATGGCAAATCAAGCAGCTGCTATTTGCCGTTTTTACTACAGTTGTTGGCTATGTGGCATTCTATCCGTATTTATGGTTTACCGGTATTTCTGGGTTCGCCCATATTTGGCAGTTTGTGTCGCAAAACCCTTGGCCGCACGCAACTTTAGTAGATGGACAGTGGGTGAATCAACCCCTGTCGCCACAACCTTGGAACTATCTCCTCATTTGGATTCAATATACCTTAGGAGAATGGCAGTGGATTGTGATTGTGTGTGCCTTGTGTTTGTGGTTAAATAAGCGGGTTCAACGCTTATCGCCCGGCAACAAAGAAGGATTGAAAAATTTCAATGCCTCGGCGGCGGAAATTGCTACTTCGGCGGCAGCGAGGGAGAATACTACTTTGGCGACGGGGATTGACTCTTCGGAGACAGACCTAGCCACTTCGGCGAGTGAACTTGCCACTTCGGAGACGGTACAGGCTACTTTGGAGTCTAGTAAAAAAACTCGGGTCAAGGCAGAAGTAGAAGCCTCCTCAGGAGCGAATTTGTTGTCAAAAGCCATGGCATATACCCACCAAATTCCTGCTTGGCGGCTGTTTTTATGGCTCATGTTGTTCGGATTTTTTGGATATTCTATCGCATTAAAACCCGTAATTTATAACGGTTGGCGACATTTGTATTTTCTGATTTTACCCATTTCCTTGTTATCGTCATTTGCGGTAGTTTCTCATTGGAAATCCTTGCAAAAAGGAAAGAACGCCATGTTGTCCATACTGTTACTTCCAGCTTTTTGGATGATTTGGCAGTTGGTAGAACCGCAAAAAATCACAAACCAAACCTTGGAATCGGGCGAAGAAATACGCACGATACAGAGTGGTTTTGTATCCTGTGCAACAGATTTTAACGAGTTACAGTTAAATAATTTCAGCTTGGATTATTGGCAGCATACCACCTTGCAAGCCTATCAATATTTGTTGAATAAATACCCAAGCGATACAATTGTAATTGGCGGAAAAGGCGAAAGCTTGTGGTTGAATTATTTGTTGCTCCCGGAGGCACAACAGAAGAGAATTCGCTTCGATGATTTCTGGCAGATGGGACTGAAGGTGGGGGAATTGCCTAATTGGGATTCAATTGTAAATCCTGATCCCAAATCAGCCAGCACCAATCGTTGGGATGCGGCAGGTAATTACCGTTGTTTCGTACTTGATTTCCAAGAAGAAGGGAAGTTTGCTGCTGAAAATATCACCAAAGAAAAAACGGCAAATTGGTATTTGGAATGTCAATTACACCGACAAAGAAATGTTGTTTGGCGATTGTATCAGGCAAACTAATCAATAGTGAAATATTCAATGTATCTTGTCGTTTTATAAATCATGAGATTGTATTTACTGATAGGTTTGTTGTTTTGGTTACCCATAATAAAATTAAATGCGCAATCGGCAAATCCTAATGGTGGATCATCAAATCCAGCTGGTGCCATACAGAATCCTAACAGTTCTAGCGGCAACCCCACAGGTTCTAATTCTACTGCAACCTCCGCAATTTCAACCTCATCCACCACCATTGATGAGGAAGAATCGCCAGAAAACAAGGAATTTGAAAAGTGGATGCAAAGTAATTTGGCCTATGCGCCTCAGGGTGCGGAGATAGTGCATCGCGGTGGATATAATTACACCTGGTTGGAAACACAATGTGTGGTTTGGAAAGGCGTGAATGAAGGTAGAAATATTAATCCATCTTATGTGAAGCCGGATATCGCCCCGCTGCAAGCATATAAAGCCCCCAAATGTGTATGTATTTTAAACCATGAAGTAAGCAATGGTGAATACTTGGAGTTTGTGTTTGATGCGTTAAAGGATATTTTGAAACGGGAATTTCCCAACGAAAAATTCTACGATAAAAAGGGCAAATGGAATTATCATTTCTTGCAAACAGCCTATGATTATTTGAAAAAAGATCCTTTTTCCAAGGATTCAGTGAGTAAGACTTCCCTTACTTTGGAGGATATGCTGTTGGACAAACAGGAAAAACTGAATTTTAAGAAAATCGTTTACAATGGAATGAGGATTGTGCCGGATCAAGAGGGTTGGGCCTATAATATTTCTCAACGTCAGGTATTTGCCTTGCCTCTCATGGAATATTATTTGTTTCATCCCGCTTATAAAAAATATCCAGTGGTGAATATTAACCGGGTTCAAGCAACGGCTTATTGCGAATGGCTGGGTGGAAAAATCAGCAAAATGAGTGGTAAGCAAGTCTATTTTTTCATCCCCACTGAGTTGGAATGGATTCAAGCGGCCACCTACGTAGCTCCAAATAGCAAAAGTGATTATCAGCCCAATAGATTTAATTATTGGCGCAACAGCAAAGGCGTTTATATCGCCAATTTCAATGGAAGTGCGGTGAAGGATAATATGGGAATGGGCGATACAAGTGCCGCAACTAAGGGTTTTTCTACTCAAATAACCCAAGTGACGATGAACAGTCAAGATGGCTCAATCCAAACCAAAATAACAGCCGATACCAATTCTTCATCACAGTTATCTGAAGGTATGGCTTCAGACGGCGGAATTTTTCAAACACCGATTTTCTCCTACGGAGCCAACGATGCCGGTTGTTACAATATTTTTGGGAATGTGGCGGAGATGACGCTCACCGATAACGATGGTATGATGGTGGTAAAAGGCGGGGCATGGGTAGATTCTCCGTACGTTTTGGGTCCGGGCAACCGCTGCATGATGTATCCGTTGGAGCCATCGCCCTATGTGGGCTTCCGGCCGGTAATGAAAATCAAGCGGTAACCTGTTAAAAGGGTTTACCCTGTGGGATTTTCAAGAATCTCACCATGAATTCCCACAATAAAAATTAAGCGGTAACCGCCACAGTGGGTTTACTTATGAGAAATTTTAAGAGCGATGATATTCAATCAATCGATATAACCTTTGGTTTTCTTGGTGTTCAATTTGAACTTCTAAGCAAGTAGCCTGGAAATTCTCAATCAAATCACGGATGAAGAAGCTTCCCACTTCTGGCCATTCTACCACATGAACACTGGGGTATTCATTAAGAATTTCCTCAATCCCGGCATCAAACAATTCTCCCGCTTCTTGGATTCTGTACCAATCGTGGTGGTATAATTTGGGCGATTTGCTCGCCGGTTTATGGTTGGGCTTCTGAAAGAAAGTTGTTCGGTCTAATCCGTAAGGCGTAACCAATGAAAAGGTGGGACTGGCCACACTTTCTGCTATACCAATTTCTTTCAAAAACCCCTTGGTAAGTGTTGTTTTACCGGCTCCCAAATCGCCCCGAAAACAATAGATTTCTTGCGGAGCGATGGATAACAATTCGGCGATTACTTGATCAATTTCGTTCACTTTGGCAGTGATTTCACGAATTTGATACGGTAATTCTGGAAATAACGGCTGCATGCTAAAACGGCGGTTATCTAGGGCTTAAAACGGCTAGCGGACAGCACATTTCTTCCAAACTAATTCCTCCGTGTTGGAAGGTGTTTTTGTAATAATTTACGTAGTAATTATAGTTGTTTGGATAAGCGAAGAAATCGTTTTCAGTAGCAAAAACAAATGCACTTGAAAGGTGCTGGGTTGGCAAAAATGCATCAACGGGTTTGCGCACCTCAAACACTTCTTTGGGGTTGTAAGTGATATTTTTACCTTGCTTATAACGCAAGTTGGTGTTTACGTTTTTATCACCCACAATTTTGATAGGATCTTTTACCCGAATACTACCGTGGTCTGTTGTGATAATTACCTTACAAGGCTTATCTGCCAAACGTTGCAAGGCTTCCCACAAAGGAGAATGCCTAAACCATGTGGCCATTACGTTGCGGTACGCTGCTTCATTTTCGGCCAATTCACGAACAATATTTACATCAGTTCTGGCATGAGAAAATGAATCTACAAAGTTGTAAACCAATACGTTAAGCTTGTTTTTTAACATATTTGGGATTTGGTCAACCAAATTTTTACCTCCTTCCAAGTTGGTTACTTTGGTGTAACTGAATTTGAAATCACGGCGTAAACGTTGTAGATGGTCTTCCATGAATTCCTTTTCGTACATGTTTTTCCCACCTTCATCTTCATCGTTACTCCACAATTTGGGGAAACGCTTTTCGATTTCCGAGGGTAATAAACCACTAAAAATCGCATTTCTACAATATTGGGTAGTAGTTGGTAAAATGCTCATATATACATCTTCGTTATCAATGCGGTAACGTTCACCCAAGATTTCAGAAATCGCGCGCCATTGATCAAATCGAAGGTTGTCAACAACCACAAAAAATACGGGTAAGTTATCGTCTAAAAGCGGATTTACCACCCTTCTGAACAAGTTGTGACTCATAATTGGACCCTCATCGCCCGTTTGCTTGAGCATGCTCAAATAATTGTCTGTTACGTACCTGCAGAAGTTGCGGTTGGCGTCGGACTTTTGGGTATCCAACACTTCTCTCATACTGTCTTCGCCGGCTGAGTCCAACTCTATCTCCCAGTAAACCAATTTCTTATAAACGTCTTTCCATTCTTGAAAGTTGAGTTTGTCGCTCACCGTCATGCCAATTTGCATGAATTCGCGTTGGTATCCTTGGGTGGTTTTTTGGGTTACCAATCTTTTTTCATCGAGGTTTTTCTTTAGGGCGAGTAAGATTTGATTGGGGTTAACCGGTTTGATTAAATAATCGGCGATTTTAGCCCCAATGGCTTCTTCCATAATATGCTCTTCCTCATTTTTGGTGATCATAATTACCGGCAAATTGGGTCTTCTTTGCTTGATGGATGAAAGCGCTTCAAGCCCTGAAATACCTGGCATATTTTCATCTAACAAAACCAAATCGTAATCGTTTTTGTTAACTTGGTCAACGGCGTCTCTTCCGCTAGTTACGCAATGTACTTCGTAACCTTTCCCCTCTAAAAAAATAACGTGGGGTTTCAATAAATCAATCTCGTCGTCTGCCCAAAGTATGCGTGGTTTTGTCATGTGTATGTAAGTAACGCATTTTTGTCAAAATTCGTGCCGTGAGTGGATAAATAAACGTTAGTTTTCGCACCTTTGTAGAAATTTCTATGAGTTCGCATCACATTGTTCGGGAGAATCAAGAAGCGGCGTTGCTAATCGCCAATGGCGAAGCATGCAGCATGGATTTGTTGGGCGATTTGATGGAATGGTCTCCGTTGGTGGTGGTGCTGGATGGCGCAATCCATCGGGTTTTGGAATTTGGTATCCGAACCGATGTTTGGTTGGGCGATTTTGATTCCGGTATTTCCATACAAGAAGAAGATTTGATTCAAGTGGGTGGTGTAAAAAAAGTGCATGCACCGGATCAAGACAAAACGGATTTACAAAAAGGGATAGAATATCTGATTGCCAATGGCCATAAAGCCGTGAATATTGTTTGGGCAACTGGTAGAAGATTGGATCATACTTTTCATAATGTGGCGATTATTGCGCAATACCGAGAACAGATTGCTATTTCATTGATCGACAATCATTCAAGGGTGTATCCATTGCCTAACAATTTTAAGAAGTGGTATCCCAAGGGTACGGTAATTTCGTTGATTCCGGTAGGCATCGCCCAAAGAATTACCACCAAAAATTTGCAATTTCCTTTGCAAAACGGCAAGTTGGAATTGCCCTGGGAAACCGGAAATTCCAATGAAGTGGCGGAAGATGGATTTGTAGAAATTGTGTACGAATCTGGATTCTTATTGATGATGGAATGTTGGGATTAATGACGGATTCTGTAACTTGCAATCGCTGAATTTTCGATGAAAAAAATAATTTCTTACAACGTAAATGGCATTCGCAGTGCCAGTGATAAAGGCTTAGCGGAATATTTGAAAGAGGCGAAGGCAGACGTGGTTTGCTTTCAAGAATTAAAAGCAATGCCTGAGCAAATCAATGAAGCACTTTTTACGGATATGGGTTACCACTGTGCGTGGTATTCCGCAGTGAAAAAAGGGTATTCGGGTGTAGGTATTCTAAGCAAGGAAAAGCCTTTGCACATTGAATACGGTTGTGGAAATGAGGCGTTTGATAATGAAGGCCGTGTGATTCGTGCCGATTTTTCGTGGGGAAGTGTGCTGAGTGTTTATTTTCCTAGCGGAACTTCTGGCGATGACCGTCAGGGCGTTAAATATGAATTCTTAGATTTCTTCTATAATTATGCTGCCGATTTGGAAAAGAAACTCGGTAAAGTAGTGGTTTGCGGAGATTACAATATTTGCCATCGCCCGATTGATATCCATGATCCTGTAAGCAATAAAAACAGCACAGGATTTTTGCCAGAGGAAAGGGCTTGGATGGATAAATGGTTTGAATTTGGATGGGTGGATTCTGTGCGATTGTTGAACCCACAGCCGCATCTTTATACTTGGTGGAGTTTCAGGGCCAATGCGCGCGCAAACAATAAGGGCTGGCGCATCGACTACGTAAGTGTGTCTTCTGCACTCAGCCCTCATATCTCGGCCTCAGGAATTGATGCAGATGCTAAGCACTCTGATCACTGTCCTACGTGGGCCGTATTATCCGTTTAATAACGGATTTCAATTTGGTTATTCGACAATTACTTTATTATTTGGTGATTTCTTTGATGGTACCTTGAGGGGTAATGATCAATAAATCTGTTTGCTTTTTGATTTCAGTTTTGGTGTTCACAATAACCGGAGTTTTCAAGCGGTAGCGCATTTCCAGAGAATAAACAAATTGTATGGTAGGCTGTAAGCTGCTGGGGTTAATCACGGCATCAAAACCATTGGAAGGCAATTGATTGTAGAAAACTGTGGTTCTTTGAACCGGGGTTGCAACCAATGAACCTGCCGAAGTTGAAGACTCATCATCGATACTAGAAACGGCCATTGGCTTGTAGTTCATGTATTGATCGATGGGGTAAAATTCATAGTTTCTTTCATTGAAAGTTCTGAAGCAAGTATCCACGCTAACACCCAATTGCTTGGAGTTATTTAAGCGGGTTTGTAATACTTTTACAGCCTTTTGGCGCATCAAATTCTGGGCGATTTCTGTGGAATCAAATTGATATTCCACTTTGATTAAATCGTAGATTTCGCTTTGCGCAGCAAGGGTAAATAACGCATCCAAAGCAGCAGGATTTTTGTACTTTACATGGATGTTTTTTTGCATTTCAAATCCTTTTGGTACCTGGGTATAGTTTTTTGAAAATGTCTTTTTCTCTTTTTCAAAAATGGGAACCAAGGCAATCATGTCTAAATAGAAATCTTCTTTCTTTAATCCCAAACTTTGGGCTGAGGAAATGAATTTATTGACTCTTTTTTGCATCAAACTATCCAATTCCTGCACTTTTTTGCCTGCTTGGTTAATGTGAAAAATCGCCACATAAGAACTCGGCGTAGCATTGTAAAGCACGTTAATATTATACACCACATCATTGCCGTCGTAATAGCAATTGGTACTGTTTTTAATGGTGGCCATCAAGTTGATTTTGTCTTGATTCATTGCTGAATAACCGTTATTGCTAAAAGCCGCTTGTTGGCTGTACAATCCACTTTTATCTGCTGCTATTTTGGCTCTTGATTTGGCCATTACTGCTGTTGTGTAATTGTAATCTGCACGGCCTTCGTAATCATCGGCGGCAGCGGGAGCGGCGCTACTTCCGTTGTAATTGGTGTTATTTTGGAAACGGTTGTTCTCGTTCCATACTTCGTTACCAGTGGCTTGAGCCATGGAGGTTGCAGCTGAGCAAGCAACTAAACTGAGTAAAAAATGTGATTTTTTCATAGTAGAAATTTGGGCCATTATACCCTACAAGAGGGAAAGGTAAATGATTGGGGTAAAATTAGGGATAAACGATATCGCCCCAAGATCCTGAAACTGTTAGTTTTTTGCCATCAAATGGTTCAACAGTTCCGATGATTTGCGCATCAATTTTGAAATTTTTGGCGATTACGATCATTTTTTCGGCTGCTTCTGGGGTGGTGTAGATCTCCAAACGATGTCCCATGTTAAATACCTGGAACATTTCTCTCCAGTCGGTTCCGCTTTGTTCTTGGATCATTTTGAATAGCGGTGGAATAGGAAGGAGGTTGTTTTTAATTACATGACCTTGTTGCAAAAAGTGCAAAATTTTGGTTTGGCCGCCGCCTGAGCAGTGAACCATGCCGCTGATATCTTTTTTGCAGGCTTCGAAAATGGCTTTTACCAAAGGCGCGTAGGTTCTTGTGGGTGAAAGTACCAATTTCCCTGCGTTGATGGGGCTGTCTTCAACCGCATCAGTGAATTTTTTATTGCCGCAATAAACCACTTCTTCGGGTAAAGCGGGGTCGTAGCTTTCTGGGTATAACTGGCGATAATCGGCGTGAAAAACGTCGTGCCTAGCGCTGGTTAATCCATTGCTTCCCATTCCGCCGTTGTATTCGGTTTCGTAGCTTGCTTGGCCATAAGAAGCAAATCCCACAATCACGTTGCCGGGTTTGATGTTGGCATTGTCGATGATTTCTGAGCGATTTGCTTTGGCTATAAGGGTAGAATCAACAATGATGGTGCGAACCAAATCGCCTACATCTGCTGTTTCCCCTCCGGTAGTGTGAATCTCAATTCCGTGGGATTTCATGTTTTCACAGAAAGCTTCGGTGCCATCAATAATGGCCTTGATTACATCGCCCGGAATTAAATTTTTATTTCTTCCAATGGTGGATGATAGCATGAAAGGACCGGTTACGCCTGCGCAGAGTAAATCATCGGTGTTCATTACGATGGCGTCTTGCGCGATGCCCGCCCAAACACTGATATCGCCGGTTTCTTTCCAATAGGCGTATGCCAAACTGCTTTTGGTGCCTGCGCCGTCTGCGTGCATGATGTAGCAACTGTTGGGTTCGTTGCTGAGTACATCCGGAACCACTTTGCAGAAGGCATGTGGGAACAATCCTTTGCTTACTTGGGAGATGGCTTTGTGCACGTCTTCTTTTTGGGAGGAAACCCCACGCTGGGCATATTTGTTTGTCATCCTATTTGCAAAGGTAACACGATTTTTTTGCTCGCAAAATTTGTGGTAGGTTTGTAAGTAAATGACGATGGAAAAACCCTTGATTTTGGTGAGTAACGACGATGGAATTACATCGCCCGGCATTGCCGCTTTGATTTCGGTAGCGAAGGAATTTGGCGATGTGCTGGTAGTAGCGCCTGATAAACCGCAAAGTGCTATGGGTCATGCGATTACGATTAATCAGCCCATTCGTTTAACCGAGGTACATTTGTATGAAGGGGTTACGGCATATCAGTGTACGGGAACGCCAGTGGATTGTGTAAAAATTGCGATTGATAAATTGCTGACGCGTAAGCCAGTTTTGATGGTTTCGGGTATCAATCACGGTAGCAATTCTAGCATCAATGTGATTTATTCGGGTACGATGAGCGCGGCGGTTGAAGCGTCGATCGATGGAATGAAAGCCATTGGATTTTCATTGTGCGACTACAGCTGGGATGCGAATTTCGAGGTGATTAAGCCATTTATTCGCCAGATTATCGCCAGTTCATTGGAAAACGATTTGCCGTATGGAACGTTATTGAATGTCAATTTTCCAGTACCGGAAGATGGCCATATCAAAGGAATTAAGGTGTGTAGGCAGGCGCAGGCGAAGTGGAAGGAAGATTTCGACAAAAGGAAGGATCCATTTGGGCGGGATTATTATTGGATGACGGGCAAATTTGTGAATTTGGATCACGGTTCTGATACGGATGAATGGGCGTTGGCTCATGGATATGTGAGTGTGGTTCCCACGCAATTTGACTTAACGGATCATCAGCGCATTGCGATTTTGAATCAGTGGGATTGTTTTAATCATGGAATGTAATTGAAGTTATGAAATCAAATTTATTTTGGGTGATATTCGGTTTGGTGATTGCGTTTGCGTTGCCATTGGGAATTGGAATTTTAATTGCGATGGCGCAGCAGGTGCAGCCCAATACTTTTTTGTGGGCAGTAGCGCATTTGCGTTGGTTTTATAATTCTATTTATCAGTTGGGGATTGCCGCCAATATTGGTGTTTTCTTTTTGTTGATGCGCGTGGATGAGATTCGTTGGCCATCATTGAACGTGTATATACCGGGTCATTTGCTGATTTATTTTGGTAGGGGCTGGTTGATTGGCACCATTGCACATACGGTGTGGACGGTGGTAATTGAATTGAGTAGAATTTCTTAATTTTTCTATTCATCCAACCCATCATGAAGATTTTCTTAGTTGCCGGAGAAGCCAGTGGCGATTTGCATGCAAGTCATGTAGTTAGGTCATTGCGTGGGCGCTGGAAATCACTGGGAAAGGCGGATGCGGAATTGGATTTGGTGGGATGGGGAGGCGACCGTATGGAGGCGGAGGGTATGCGTTTGTTATCACATTATCGTGATCGCGCATTCATGGGTTTGGTTGAGGTGTTGCGAAATTTGCGAACAGTTTTGGGCTATTTGGAAAAAGCGAAAGCGGATATTGTTCGTGAGCAGCCCGATTTGATTTTTTTGGTAGATAATCCCGGATTCAATTTAAAATTGGCAGAATTTGCCAAGGAATTGGGCATTCCGGTGCATTATTATATTGCGCCGAAGGCATGGGCTTGGAACGAAGGTAGGGTAAAGAAGATGCGCAAGTGCATCGACGCGTTGTATGTAATTTTTCCGTTTGAGGTAGGTTTCTTTGGCGATAGGGGAATGCCCTGTATTTATGTTGGGAATCCGATCTTTGAGGAGATGAATCGCAATATGCGTTTCGCCCAATCCCATGGTGGATTTGGGGTGAAGTTAGCGGATTTGGTAGGGAGTGAAACGGAGCATGTGGTGTTATTGATGCCGGGCTCTCGGAAGAATGAGGTAAAATCGTTGTTGCCTGCGTTTATCAAAACGGCTTTGATGGAAAATGCTGCTGCGCGTTGTTTGGTTGCGGGTGCGCCCGGGTTGGATAGTGAGTTTTACGATCAGATTTTGGCGGAGGCGGTTCAGGATGGGAAGATATCAATTGTAGAGAAGTCGCGCGTTGCGGTAATTTTTGGCGCAACGTATGAGATTTTGGCTCAGCTTGGCGATGGAAAATACATGCAGGGATGGGGATTAGCATCGCCATGGAAGGGGAAGGGTACTGCTTTGGTAGCGAGTGGAACGGCCACGTTGGAAACCGCGTTATGGGGAGTTCCGCAGGTGGTGGCCTATCAAGTGAACGCCATTACTTATTGGGCTGCCAAGTGGTTGGTGAAATTGAAGTGGGTATCGTTGGTGAATATTTTGTTACAGCGCGGGTTGGTGGAAGAGCATTTGCAGGATGTGCGTGCAGAGGTATTGTTGGGGGCGTTGAAGCGGTTATCTGAGAGAGAGAATGAGATCGCGGCCGGCTATGCGGAACTGCAGGAGTATCTGTCTTTGCCCGATGGCAAATTACCAAGTGAAGCGATTGCGGAGAAGATGATGTTTGGGTAATAACTTGCTTTTGGATGCGGCGGTAATTAAGGCTTATTTATAGATATATACAAAGGAATGAAGCAAATGGACCCGATGATATATCCTGTCCAAACTTTGGCGGCTTTCTTTTTGCGCGCCTTTTTGGTGTAGCATTCTTCGTAGGTTGGATTCTTCATTTTTTCTTCATTTACCTCACCTAAATTATAGCCTGAAGGCCTTACTGATGAACAAATTATTGCTGGCGCAAGTCCATATAACGGACTCAACAGTAAACTTGTGAATCCTGTTATGGTAGCTCCACTATTTCTGCCTGTATAAATGTTTTCGGCATCTTGGGTTGCAATTTTACAAACGCTATCTTCCGACATATTACTTAGGTAATTTGAATTATTGGGGTAATTAATAGTGGGATTTGCATTTGCTGGAGCAGTTGGAACGGTGACTTGTTTATCTGAGTTGATAACAGTGAACATTTCTTTTACACCATTTTCGTATTTGATCGAGAATACGTCTGATTTAAAAATAGAGTAAGTTGGACCTTGTAGGTTATCGAATCGTTTGTATTTAATATCAGAAGGATTGATTTCTAAAACTTTTGCAAGAATCTCGTCGCCATTGATTTTGGTGATTACATCTTGGCTAAACAAATTGCAACTATAAATAAGCGCGATGAATGCAAATGCGATTCTTTTCATAAATAGGATAATACAATTTTACGAAAAACTATTGTGAATTTTTAATTTAAAAAATTAGTAGTTGAGCAATACAGTGTGTCATCGTTAAAATCCAATTTTTAATGAAAATTGTCAGTTGATTGACTATTTTCGTACGAATTTAGTCAGTTGACTGACAGAATTCATAATTTTATAAATGGATACCC
>JAGKXC010000202.1 GCA_021151535.1 Sphingobacteriia bacterium
AAAACTGCCGCTTAGCTCGGCGTTAGAAAAACCAAGGATCAAGAATGCATTCTTTATATTCAATATTCCCTGATGGGGCATTACTTATAGAGCTTGAGCCTGAAGAGATTGGCGGTATCATCCTTGAATACTTAAACCACTTTGATGATTCAAGTAAGACGCTTTTAAATCGCTACAATTTTAGTTTGCATCACACCTATAAAGAGTATCCGCAAGAGTTACATCAAAGAATTTCTCAAGTATTAATGGAAGGTTGGGTTTGGCTTGAAAATGAAGGTATGTTGGTGCCAACACCTGGGCAACAAGGAGAGTGGATGTTTATCTCCAGAAAAGGAGAGCGTATACGAAAAGCTTCTGATATAACTGCCTATAAGAACTCAAGCCTACTTCCAAAGAAGTTACTGCACCCAATAATTTTGCAAAAAACGTGGGGAATGTTTGTTCGCGGAGAATATGAAACAGCAGTTTTTCAATCATTTAAAGAAGTAGAAGTCGCTGTAAGAAGTGCCTCTGGTTTTAAAAATGAAGATATAGGCACAAATTTAATGCGGAAAGCTTTTGAAGTAGAGGAAGGCGCTTTAACAAATAAGTCACTGCCCAAAGCCGAACGTGAAGCAATGAGCAATCTTTTCGCTGGGGCAATAGGTTGCTACAAGAATCCGCATAGTCATAGAACTGTAGAAATTAAGGCAGAAGAGGCGGTTGAATTAATACTATTGGCAAATCATTTAATTAATTTAGTGGACACCAGAAAAAGTAATTTCTAACAAGTCGCTCAAGCACCAGTCGCTTCGCTCCTTGGACAGTTTTTAAGTCGCAGTTTTGTGGTTTTGCTGCGCAAAAGTATTCCACAAAACCGCAACTTAAAAACTGCCGCTTAGCTCGGCGTTAATGTTGGCCATGAGGAAGTCTGTCGCCAATTTTTAATTTGGAAAAGTGAAATGGAAGAGCTTCTAGTTATAATTATCCAGTTTTTTATTGAAGTAGTGGCTCAAGTTGTCCTTGAATTGCCAATTGATCTATTAACGTCAAAAACAAGTGAAAAAACACAAGTAAATTTTTTGATTGGGTTGCTATTTGTCTTCTTGGGTGGAGCACTTGGTGGTATCAGCCTAGTAGTCTTTCCAAACTCTTTAATTCACAGTTCTTGGCTTCGTTGTACAAATTTAATTGTAGCACCGCTAATCTCATACCATGTTTCTAAGCGAATATCGAAAAGTAAGGAAAATGTAAACGCAATAATTCAGGCACGCTTTGCACTTTTATTTACATTTAGTTTGGTTGCAGTTAGGCTCGCGTATACACATCATTAACAAGTCGCTCAAGCACCGCAACCTTCGGTTGCTGGACAGTTTTTAAGTCGCAGTTTTGTGGTTTTGCTGTGCAAAAGTATTCCACAAAACCGCAACTTAAAAACTGCCGCTTAGCTCGGCGTTAGGTGAAAAATGGAAGTTCTATACATAGATTTACCCAGTAAAAAATATAAAGTCATTTCGTCTATTATAGCTTTTACGTTGATTGCCAATGCGTGGTGGT
>JAGKXC010000203.1 GCA_021151535.1 Sphingobacteriia bacterium
AGTAAGTTGTGCTTACGTGGCAATGAATTTGGAATCCAAGATAGCAATAGTGTATCGGTAACAAGTTCCACGATCAGTAGATACAATTGGGTATTTGATTACGGTGTAAGTCCAAGTACAGCCAGTCCAAGTGTAGCGCAAGGGGTTGGAGTACACAAAGTAAAGTACAGCAGTGTGGGGGTTAAACAAATCCGCATAACGGTAAAAGACACAAATGGCTGTTGGGATACGGCGTATAAGAAAATAGAGGTGTTGGCTCATCCGGTAGCTAAGATACAAATAGCTACAAAGGATACTCAGTGTTACCGCGGACATAAATATGTTTATAAGAGTACCGGTAGCAGCGCAGTAACAAGCTCAACCATCAGCAGATACAATTGGGTATTTGATTATGGGGTAAGTCCAAGTACAGCAAGTCCAAGTGTAGGCTTAGGCAAAGACTCATTTGGTGTAACATATAGTACATCTGGCAGCAAGCAAGTTCGATTAACGGTAAAGGACACGAATGGATGTTGGGATACGGCCAATGTAAAAGTGTATATCAATGAACAACCGGAGGCGATATTTACGAAGGGAGCCGACTCATGTGTAAATGCGATATCCGTATTTACAGACAAGAGTAAAGGCACGAATTTAAGTTACCAGTGGGATTTTGATTATGGGGCAAGCACAAAAAGTGCAACACCATCTACTGCCAACACCAAGGGTCCACACAATGTAAAGTATACAAGTCCAGGGAAGAAAACGATCAAATTAACAATAACGGCAACAGGCGGCTGTAAGGACGATACCAGTATCGATATTAATATTTTAGGAAGACCTAAAGCGTACTTAAAAATCGATCAAACGGAAGCATGCTTACGTGGAAATAAATTTAGTATCCAAGACTCAAATAGTATAGCATATACCGGTTCCAAAATCAGCAGATATAATTGGGTATTTGATAATGGCGCTGCAAGTAATAGTTCAACCCCTGCAGTAGCCTTGGGTGTTGGGTCACATAGTGTAAAATACAGCACAGTAGGAGTAAAGAAGATCCGCTTAACGGTAAAGGATACCAACGGATGTTGGGATACGGCCTATAAAACCTTAACGGTAAAGGCACATCCGATCGCACAATCAAAAGTAGATCAAAGCAAGTTGTGTTTGCGTGGCAATGAATTTACGTTCAGTGATAACAGTAGTACTGCAGTAAGTGGCTCTAGTTTAAAGAGTTATAAGTGGACATTTGATTATGGGGTAAGTCCAAGTAGTGCAACCCCAAGTACGGTCAGTACAATAGGGTCACATAAGGTAAAATATAGCAGTGTAGGAGTAAAGACGATCCGCTATGAGTTGTTGGATAACAATGGCTGTTGGGATACCACGAAGTTAACCGTAGAGGTATTGGCACATCCCATCGCCAAATTGAAGATGGACAACAGTAAGTTGTGCTTACGTGGCAATGAATTTGGAATCCAAGATAGCAATAGTGTATCGGTAACAAGTTCCACGATCAGTAGATACAATTGGGTATTTGAT
>JAGKXC010000204.1 GCA_021151535.1 Sphingobacteriia bacterium
TTCAATTTTTTAGCAATTTCTTCAATTCTTTTCAACTGTGCCTGTTGGGCGATTTCGATATCTGTAAGCATGTTAAAATATTAATAATTTGGGGTGATAACGTGGTAAATATAGGTAGTTTTTATGTGTTTATTTCATAAAGCAATCGGCCTGACCATAATTTTGAACAATGGCTGCGGCAGATTGATCTGCTTGCAAGAACTCAGCATTGGTTGCTGCTCCAGCGAGAATGATCATGCCCTTTTTGATGGGTTCTCCATATTGTTTTGCCAATCGCGTAGCCGCTGCCAAGCTTTTCCAAGGATTGTTCATAATGTCGTTTGAAGATCCGGCAGCGATAGTTTGGTTGTTTATTTGTAGTTCCATGTTCAAGTTGTTGAGGTCTCTTGAAACTGGCATCCAATCGCCTAAAACATAACCTGCAGATGAGCAGTTATCGGCAATTACGTCTTCCAAAGAAAACTTGAAGTTTTGGTATCTTGAATCGATTAATTCTATGGCGCAATCGCTTCTGAGGTGAATCCCATTTTTAATCCAATCAATTTTTCGCCTTCATTGATACGGTTTTGAATGAGTTGTTTTTGAATGGCGTAAGCATCATCGATATGGAAGGTTTGCTGTAAAGAAAGTTGGGCGATAGGTGTTTGGGTTCTTTGTGCTTCATGGAGCTGTTGTGCCATGTTTTGGATTTGCTCGGCAGAAAGGTTAGCCATGGGGGTTGTCATATCGCAAATATAACAAAGCCTCGCACAATTTGGTGGGGCAACTGCATGGGGAAAAGTGTGGTTTTGAAATCGCCATAATGGGTTTAACTTTGAGAAAGTTTAAAACTGCCTGAGAAGATGAAAGAATCCACTATTCAAGAAGCGGCTAACCGATTGATAAACAGTTTAGAATCTGGAATTCCTTGTACGCCTGTGCGGGAGTTGATTGGCGATTCAGATATTGCCACTGCCTATGAAATTCAGCGTTTGGTGAATCAGCATCGCATTGCTCACGGGGCTGTGGTTGTGGGTAGTAAAATCGGGTTGACCTCATTTGCTGTTCAGAAGCAATTGGGTGTAGATCAGCCTGATTTTGGGTTGATTTTCGCCGATACTCGGGTTGAAAATGGTGGAAGTTTGCCCATTGAAGCGGTGATTCAGCCAAAGGCAGAAGCAGAGGTGGCTTTTGTTTTGAAGAATTCGTTAGACGGTGAAATAACAGAAGAAACGGTTGCCGATGCGGTAGATTATGCTGTGGCGGCCATTGAAATTGTGGGCAGTAGAGTATTGAACTGGGATATTCGTATTACAGATACGGTAGCGGATAATGCAAGTGCTTCACATTTTGTATTGGGAGATCGCCCTGTAAAATTAAGTGAAGTGGCGCTGCATGAATTGGGGATGAAGCTGTATAAAAACGGACAGCTTGTGAGCGAAGGAAATGGTTCGGCTTGTTTGGGATCGCCGTTGAAAGCACTGCAATGGTTGGCAGAAACGATGAAATCTTTTGGCAATCCGTTGCGGCAAGGTGATATTATTTTAAGTGGCGCGTTAGGTCCAATGGTAGCGGCTGAAAAGGGTGATGTTTTTGAAGCAGATATTGATGTGTTGGGCAAAGTAACATTTGGCTTTAACTAATTTAGAAATTTGACAATGAGTGAGAAAAAAGTGAAGGCGGCCATTATTGGTTCTGGCAATATTGGTACGGATTTGATGATTAAAATTATGCGGGTAAAAAGGTGATTGATTTAACGCCTGCTGCTATTGGTCCATTTTTAGTACCACCGGTGAATTTTGATCAACTTCAAGATGTGCCGAATGTGAACATGGTTACTTGTGGCGGTCAGGCAACCATTCCTATGGTTGCTGCTGTGAATCGGGTGGCTAAAGTGCATTACGGTGAGATTGTGGCGAGTATTGCTTCAAAGAGTGCAGGTCCTGGAACCCGTGCCAATATTGATGAATTTACGGAAACTACTTCGTTGGCCATTGAAAAAGTGGGTGGTGCAAGCAGGGGCAAAGCGATTATTATTTTGAATCCAGCTGAGCCGCCATTGGTAATGCGTGATACGGTGTTTACATTGAGTGAAATGGGTGATGAAAATGCGATTCGCGAAAGCATTGAACAAATGGTTGCCGAAGTGCAGAAATATGTACCAGGATATCGCTTGCACCAAGAGGTACAATTTGATGTGATTCCGGCAGATAAGCCAGTGTTTATTGAAGGTTTGGGTTATTTGAGCGGATTAAAAACTACTGTAATGTTGCAAGTTAGGGGCGCAGGTCACTACTTGCCTGAATATGCTGGGAATTTGGATATCATGACAAGTGCAGCATTGGCTACGGCAGAAAGGATGTATTCGAAATGAGAAATAACGATTGGTTAAAATGGATTGGCGCTACAGCAGTGTTGGGCGTATTGTTTTATGCAGTGTACAAACTGTTTCTTTTTACTAAAAATAAAAATAATTAACGGCGATGAGTAAGCAAAGGGTTTATATTCAGGATGTTACATTGAGAGATGGTATGCATGCTATCCGACATCAATATGGGAATCAGGTATTGAAGGATATCGC
>JAGKXC010000080.1 GCA_021151535.1 Sphingobacteriia bacterium
ATATTGAAAAAATACTTACTTTTGCAGCCTCGTTTGCGGTAAGAAAGGAACGAAGCAAAAGCAGGAGGGATCTTTCACAGATGTACGTTCTGCGGCAGAGTTACCTTCTACGGTCAATTGGAGACCTCGTAGCTCAGCTGGATAGAGCAACTGCCTTCTAAGCAGTAGGTCAAAGGTTCGAATCCTTTCGGGGTCGCGATGAGGCATCGTTCTTTCGATGAATTATCACGGGGAGTAGCGCAGGCCGGTAGCGCATCTGGTTTGGGACCAGAGGGTCGCAGGTTCGAATCCTGTCTCCCCGACTAATAAAAAAAAGAGTTCAAATTGAACTCTTTTTTTTTTGCACTTATCGGAAAGTAAAAATTATTGATTTTTCGCCACCAAGAATGGAGCACTCATATTCAAATGCTCTCCATTTCTGCCCATGCCCTCAAATTTTACAATGTAATAACCGGCCTTCAAATCTGCTGGCAACACCGCATTTACAACCCCATTGCCCAATTCATCAGCGGTTACTCCGCGAGAAACAACCAATTTTCCCAAAACATCATAAATAGAAACCTGCAAACCCAATTCACCCGCGAATGCTTTTGAATTCCATTGTTGTGGAATAGTAATGTTCACTTTGTCCTTTGCAGGATTAGGCGATACAAGCACAGCGTTTTGGCTTACCTGGAAAGGTTTTATTGCATTGGACGCTCTTTCCTCAAAAACCAAATCAAAACGATTGGTGGCTTTGCTATTGGCATCCTGCGCATTAATTAAGAATTGGTATTGGGTTTTATCGCCCGCAGTTAATAACAATTTGCTGTTTAAATAATGATCCACCAAGTATGCATCTACGCCCAAATCTGAATTAAATGATAATTTGAAAGTATAATTGTTATCGCGCAATTGATTAAGGAACAAATGGATGGTATCTGCTGTACCTGGGATGGTTTGCGACCAAACGCTGTAGTTTTTACCCTTCCATTCAACCGCCAAGTTTTCGTCTTGGTTGGTAGGCTTTAAAGCGTCCCATTGATCGATGGTATCTGTATAGCGATCATCAAATTGCACTTCCAAACCATCCAAAACCGGAGCTTGGTTTAACAAAGAATCTGTTTGATTTAATTGAATTAACAACGTAGAAAACGCAGGCACCATTTGGAATACAGAAGAAAATGAAACCCCTTTAGAAGCTTCCGTGAATGGCAAAGAGGCAGAACCGGCAGCAGTGGTTTTTACGAAAAATGCCTGTCCGGGCTGCAAAAACTTGTTGGCGGCAGAACCAGAAGCATTGGAATTATTTACCACATTTACGGTTACGTATGCACCACGTGTAGAGATATTGGGGTCCCAAACGTAATAATAATTGGTATTTACGTTGGTAGCGTTTGAAAGAACACGACTCATGTCGACACAAGCCTGATAAGGGTTTCCGATGAAGCTGAAACCATTGGCTGTTTGACTTAATCCAGAGAATGTCTTGTTTCCTACTTGCAGGTTACCAGTGGTTCTCAACACGGTATTAGTTGGTGTAGGGGTATTGGTTGCTAGGCTTACCGTTCTATCGCCCCGTACCATTAAACGGTATGCGTTTCCGGCGGTTAACGTTGTGGCATTGGTATTGGCAACACCACTCCAAACGCCCGAAGTATTGTCGTGCGTAAACAAAGACGCGTTCCCCGTTTGCGTGGCATCAAAACCATTTGCGCCGGAAACCGAGCCGGTGATATGCGTGCCCAAACCCGAAACCACTCTTCCACTCTCCTGCCAATTCTGATAAATACTGGTTGTGGTGGTAACAGGAGCACTCAACAATCGATATGCCCTACGGGCCGGAATATATCGCTCAATTGTAACCAAGCCGCTAATAGCACCTGAACTCACAGGACTTAAAACCGCAGTTTTGCTGGCCGAACTCTTAAATGTAAATGAATCATTGGTATAAAATGTACCGGCAGATATGGTTAAGGAATCCGTTACGCTAAACACACCTCTTGAGGTTAAACCGCCAGTATTGTTAACAGTTAAATTGGCAAGTTGACCGTTTCCAGACAAATACTGCATGGATGTACCGTTAAGCACCAACTTAGATCCTGCAGCTCCTATAATAGTGCCTGCATTGGAAATATCGCCAGTTACTGTAAGGGTTGTACTTGCAGTAATATTCAGCGTTTTGCCTGATGGAATTTCTAACGCTCCCAAGATTGTTAGGTTACCAGAAGTAGTAAAACTATTACTACCTGCACTGTTGTTTAGGATAAAAATTTTGTCGCTCCCGAAATTCGAGGGCGCCACGCCGGTGCCATCTAAAGCTGAAGACCAAGCACTGGTTGTATTAATGGCAGAGGAAGAAGCCGACTTCACATAGTAGCGGATATAGGGCGTCCAAACGGCATATAAAGTAAGGTTTGCACCGGTGGAATACGTAGCACCAGCGGCGTAGTTGGTACCAGTTCCGGTGGAATTGGTGTTCCAGCCGGAGAAATAATAATCCGATCTTGCAAGCGTATTTTGGGTAGCGATTGTAACCGATCCACCAGTAGAAAATGTTTGTACAGAAGGCGCAGCACCATCTGTATTGTTATTTCCAATATAAGTTACTGAATAAGAAGAAGTTGTAGAAAAAATTGGCTCCAAAGTAAGATCAGAAGTTAGGGTAATATTCAACGGGTTGGAAGTAGAATAAGTAGCTCCAGTAGCTGAATTTTTCCAAGAGGTAAATTGGTAACCTGTATTGGGTGATGCAGTTAGAGTAAGTTTTGTACCTGAAGGATACACATCGCCATAAAGCGTAGCGCCCGTAGTGGATCCATTGGCAACTTTCAATACTTTGATCATGTAAACGGAAGAAATTTCACCTTCAATAGAACCGCGGGTTGGTGTTGAAGTTGAACGTGTTGTGCCCATTTGGTCGGCTGTTACCACATTAGAGGAAGCCGCAGAACCCACAATATTCACCCAAGCACTTGTGGAAGGGTTCATATAACCCAAAGATGGGGTACCTGATCCATCCGTATAGCCAGTTTTTACACCTTTATTGGCAGATTTGTTGGGAAAACTTCCAATTTTCAGCGTTGCAGTTTTTGAACCCGATTGGGTAACCAAGTAGGGTTGAAAAACTGTCGCGGTGCCGATTTCCGTACCCGTACCGTCTGTAATTTTGGTTAAAATCCCGCCTGCAAAAATACTGTTATCTGAACCATTGGCAGTGCCCGTGTATTGGATATTGCCCACTGATGTACCCGTATTGAAGGTATTTAAAGAAGAATGATAAATACAATAATATACGTTTGCGCTACCTGAATATGCTTGAAAATCATCTAATGTAAACGCGGTTGGACTGGCAGACGTACCACCAGATAATTTATAATTATAGGCAAACAAACAGTTTACCAAACGAATTGTACCACCGTTTATACCAACAGCGCCTCCGGTATAAGAGCCGTAAGCAATATTGCCAGAAAACGTAGTATTTACAACGTTTAGGGTACCACCCACATTGTTAATTCCTCCACCAATTTCGGTACTTTTATTATTAGAAAAAGTACAATTATTCATGTATAACGTACCTTGGTTTTCACAACCTCCGCCACCACCGTTAGCACTTTCACTGCGATTCTCAGAAAATGTACAGCGATTTGCATAGATGGTTGAAGCGCCTGCATTTAAAAACCCTCCACCATAAGTGGCAGAGTTACGCAACAACATACAATCGGTTAAATACATCGTTCCTCCATTATACAATCCGCCGCCACCGCCGCTGTTATTCCTACCATTTGAAATGGTGCAATTATTCAAATACAATTTGGTTCCCGTGTTGTAAATACAAGCCCCCTGAACATTTCCACCTTTAAACACAATGTTATTCAAAGTAATAACGCCCGTGCCGCTGGTTGTAAAAATACGATTGGTAGAGGCACTTGCACTATTCACCCCCAAATCAGAAACCCCAGGTACAGAAACAGTTAAAACGTTGCCATTACCGTTGATTGTAATTGCCTTGTTGATTGTTAATGCAGCAGTAACAACAATATCATTCGAAATTTCAATGATATCCACCACAGAACTCGACGAACTCGTAATCGCACTACTCAACGTACTGTAATTGGTTGCATATCTAGTAGTTTGGGCGATGGAGTAAGGAAGATAAAGGAAGAAAGCAAGTATGAATATGAGCCGTTTGTAGTGCATGTGATTTGGAAATAACCTGTAAATCTAGAAAATAAACCAATTTAACCTCAAATATACAGCGAAAAACTAATGCCATGTAGGCAATTCATAATAGTATGAGAAAAAATGAGTGCCCTTTTTTGCAAAAAATACCAAAAAAATAATTTGAAAAATGATGGGATTGTGAAATATTAAGTTCATCTTTGTTGAAGGCAGTTGGGGCAACGATGCATCACTGTAGACTTTTTTAAATAACATGAACATTTTTTTAGGAAATTTAAATTTCCAGACCACCGAAGAAAACATCAGAGACCTATTTTCTGATTTCGCAAGCTTATCATCTGTTAAGATGATTAAAGACAAGGAAACACGCAGATTCAAAGGATTTGCTTTTATTGAAATCGACGACGAGAGCGAAGCTAACGACGCTATTGAGAAATTCAATGGTTATGAGTTGAATGGCAGAGCTATGGTTGTTAACGAGGCTAGACCTCAACCAGAAAGAAAACCTTTCAACCGTTATTAATCTGAATCCTCAGATTGATAAAACCTATTTAATTTAGATTCTAACCCTAAGTCTGGATCTCACGATCCAGACTTTTTTTTTAACTATGAGCAGTAAAGACACATTCGGAAAAAAAGAGCGCGAAAAGAAAAAACGCAGTAAACAAAAAGAAAAAGAAGAAAAGAGAAACTTCAGGAAACTGAATAACGATAAAGGCAAAAACCTACATGAAATGCTCATGTTTGTGGATGCCAACGGTAACCTTACCGAAACTCCACCAGAAACAGAATGGATCCGCGATCTGCATAACAGCAATCCCGATAGAGATCCAAACGCAAGTCCAGATGCACCTATGCCCGTTACAAAAAGAAGCGGCACAGTTACTTTCTTCGATGCGGAAAAAGGATTTGGATTTATTGAAGACCACGCTACCAAGCAATCTATTTACGTGAACAAACGCCATATCACCGAAGATTTAGAACGCGGTGCTACGGTGCATTTCCTTGTTCAACGTAATTCAAAAGGCACTTACGCCGTAGATGTAGAGTAATTCTACGCTCCTATTTTATCTTAATTTTGTAGCATCATGAAAAAAGTGCTATTCGTTTGCCTAGGGAATATCTGTCGAAGTCCACTAGCAGAAGGTTTATTTGCCGAGGCGGCCGCAGCGGAAGGTGTGTCTCACCTATTTGAAATTGACTCCTGCGGCACCAATGGGTTGCACGATGGCGAACTTCCTGACCCACGTACCCGCAAAAACGCGTTGAGCCACGGCCTCACCCTTTCACACCATTCCCGCAAAATCCAATCAGCAGATTTAGATTACTATGATTGGATTTTGGTGATGGACGATGCCAATAAGCGCAATGTTGAAGCCCTCTGTCAGGAAGATCGCCAGAAACAGAAAATTCATAAACTCCGCCAATTCGACCCCAAAGAACCCAATGCCGATGTGCAAGACCCTTGGTACGGCGGCGAAGCCGGTTTTGAAACCGTATTTCAAGTTATTCAACAAAATGTGCATTTTTGGTTAAAATACTTGCAACAGGAATCCCAACAATAAGGTTAAATTTGTAGGATACGCCATGAACTTTCAGGAATTTTTCAATCAATTACATTTCACTCAGTTAGACACCGCATTGGCTGCCGCTGCTGGATTAGCAGCTTTCATTTCTTGGTTGTATTACCTAGCCATTTACACCAAAGTACGCCCCACTTCCCCAGCAAAACCTGGTTTTCAACCGCCCGTTAGCATCATCATTGCTGCCCGCGACGCTAAAACCCACCTGCAAAAAAATCTTCCCCTTTGGCTAGAACAAGATTATCCCAACTTCGAAATCATAATCGCCAACGACCGCAGTAGCGACGGCACCACCTTGTTCCTCACCGAACAAGCCATGATTCACCCCAAAATTAAAAACGTAACCCTCGATATCGATGTGGTGAAAACCGGCGGCAAAAAACTTGCCCTTACCCTCGGAATCAAAAAAGCACAATACCCTTATTTCCTTCTCACCGACGCCGATTGTACGCCCGCATCCAAAGATTGGTTGAAAACCATGGTGCAGTATTTTGGCGAAGGCCATACCCTGGTTCTCGGAGCATCGCCCATCCAAACCGGTAACGGATTCCTTGGCAGATTAATTCAATACGAAAACCTCATCACCGCCTTACAATACCTCGGTTTTGCCGCCAACAACAAACCCTATATGGGCGTGGGCAGAAACCTTGCCTACAGCAGAACCTGCTACGAAAGTGTTAACGGCTTTTCTAGCCATTACCATATTCCTGCTGGCGACGATGATTTGTTTGTTCAAGAGGCGGTGCAAAAAAATGCCAGCATCTGCTGCATCGAGCCCCAAGCCTATACGTATAGCGAAGGTCCTAAGACTTGGAAGAATTACTGGCGACAGAAACTACGCCATCTGTGGGTAGGAAAATCCTATCAAACAAGTGTAAAATTCCAATTGTTTTGGTTCCCATTTGCACAACTATTGTTCTTTGTTACAGCCATTATGTGGTTTTTCTTGGGAAGCACTTGGTTTTGGCCAGTACTCGCATTGCTCATCAAATGGCTACCAGAATGGATTGTTTTTGGCATCAAGGGCAAATTGCTAAAAATGCAAAAAGCCACGCCGTATTATCCATTTTTCAATCTTTTTGCCACCATGTGGTACCTTTTTTCCGGAACTGTTGCGTTTTTCAAGAAAAAAATCATTTGGTAACGTAACGGTCATTAAGCCAACACCTTAACCAAACCCACATACCCAATTCAAAACCCCTATGATCCCAGTAGATATCATTTTCCAGCATTTCCCAGAACTTAGCGAAGAGCAAAAAGCACAATTTACAGCGCTAAACGAATTGTACCGTTTCCACAACGAAAGGGTAAACGTGATTTCGAGAAAGGATATCGACAACCTATACGTACACCACGTATTGCATTCTTTGGCATTGGCCAAAGCTTGTAAATTTGAGGCGGGCAAACACTATTTAGACATTGGAACAGGTGGCGGATTTCCTGGTATTCCGTTGGCCATCATGTACCCACAATCTCAATTTACCCTAGCCGATAGCATTGGTAAAAAAATCAATGTGGTGAATGAAGTAATTGCCAATTTGGAATTAAAAAACGCGTTGGGCGTGCAGATACGTGTAGAGCAATTGCCGGTAAAAGTAGATGGCATTGTAGCCAGAGCCGTAGCGCCCGCCATTGAATTATGGAATTGGAGCTCCGCGTTGTTCAAGCGCAAACCCCTATTCTACCTATTAAAAGGCGGAGATTTAACCGATGAAATCAATCAGGTTTTAGATATCGCCCCGAAAACTTACGTACGCATGCAAGCCATACAGGAAATTTTCCCTGAGTACGACTTTTTCGAGACCAAAAAAGTATTGATTTTGGGCGATCCCGATAACAATTAAGCGAAGTTTGCCAAAAGCGCTTTCAAAGCAGCATCCAAACCTGGGGTATTTTTACCACCCGCGGTAGCAAAGAACGGCTGACCGCCGCCGCCGCCTTGGATTTCCTTGGCTGCATCTCTTACCAATTGGGCCGCATTCCAACCTTTGGAAGCAACCAAATTCTCATCGATATACAACGCAATACCCGGCTTACCATCTGCTTCATACACGATGGCTGAAACCAAGTTTTCTACCTCATTTTTCATTTGGAAACACAACTGTTTGGCCGCATCAGCCGAAGGCAACTGCAATTTTGCACTTACCAAAGCGTAACCGTCTTTCGCCATAACATTGCCCAACAATTGCTTCTTCACATCAGCCACTTGATGCAACTCAAACGCCTCAATTTTCTGCTTTAACGCTTGGTTTTCATCCATCAATTTTTGGATGGCAGCTGCTAAATCTTTGGGGTTTTGCAACAGCGCACTGGCAGAATCCAACACTTGCAAACGATCTGCAATATACTTCATGGCAGCTTCGCTGGTGATGGCTTCCACCCTTCTCACGCCCGCAGCCACGCTGGATTCGCTCACAATTTTAAATAAGCCAATCTCTGCAGTATTGGCTACATGCGTACCGCCGCATAATTCCATAGAATACTGAGGATCAAATTCTATAACGCGTACAAAATCGCCATATTTCTCACCAAATAAAGCCGTAGCTCCCATTTTGGTAGCCTCTGCAATTGGCGTATTTCTGTATTCTTTCAACCCAATGGCCGCCTTAATTTTCTCATTCACCCTTGCCTCTACCTGCGCCAATTCTTCATCCGTCATTTTACCAAAATGGGAAAAATCAAAACGCAAATATTCGCTGTTCACCAAACTTCCCTTTTGCGCCACATGCGTACCCAAAGCTTCTCTCAAAGCCGAATGCATCAAGTGCGTTGCAGAGTGGTTAGAACTAATTAACTGTCTGCGCGTTGCATCCACCTGAGCCGTAAACATTTGCTCGGTATTTTTGGGCAACTGATTCACAATGTGAATGTGTAATTTGTTCTCCTTCACTGTATCCAAAACCGCAACTTTCTCTCCATCTGCACCCAATAGATACCCCGTATCGCCCACCTGTCCGCCGCTTTCAGCATAAAAAGGCGTGCTGCTCAATACAATTTGAAATTGTTGTTTACCACCCTTGATGGTCATGGTACGGTAACGACTAATCACCGTTTGATGGCTAATTTTATCATAGCCGCAGAAGTCCTCATCTTGGTCTTCATGCACTACCATCCAATCGCCAGTTTGCTTGGCTGCATCCGCTCTAGAGCGATCTTTCTGCTCTTGCAAACACGCTTGAAAAGCGTCCATATCCACCGATAACCCATTCTCGCGGGCAATCAAATCCGTTAAATCAATCGGAAAACCAAAAGTATCGTACAATTCAAACGCTACCGTTCCCAAAATAATTGCTCAAACCCGGCAACAATTGATGCAAGAAAGGTTCTGTGAAGCCCAAATACGAGTATCCGTAACGAACGGCACGACGTAAAATACGTCTTACCACATAACCAGCGCCATTGTTTGCTGGCAACTGTCCGTCTGCGATACACATACTCACGGCACGAATGTGATCAGCAATTACGCGGAATGCGATATCCTGCTTTTCATCATCGCCATATTTTTTACCGGCCAAAGCGGCGGTTTCTTGAATAATAAACTGGAAAACATCGGTATCGTAGTTGGATGTTTTGCCTTGAATCCCTCTCACCAAACGCTCAAATCCCATTCCGGTATCTACGTGTTTGGCGGGCAATTTAACCAATGAGCCATCAGCCAATCGGTTAAACTCCATAAACACCAAATTCCAGATTTCTACCACTTCGGGATGGTCGTTGTTCACCAATTCAGCGCCACTTACCGCAGCACGATCGGCCTCTGAACGCATATCAAAATGGATTTCGGTACAGGGTCCGCATGGTCCTGTATCGCCCATTTCCCAAAAATTATCTTTTTTATTGCCTTTTAAAATGCGATCGGCAGGGAAAAATCTACTCCAATAATCAAAAGCTTCTTGATCAAAGGCGATGTTACTCGGCGCGTCGCCTTCAAACACTGTAACATACAATTGGTTGGCTGGCAATCCGTACACTTCGGTTAGCAATTCCCAAGCCCATTCAATGGCTTCTTTTTTAAAGAAATCGCCGAAACTCCAATTCCCCAACATCTCAAACATGGTATGGTGGTAATGGTCGTGGCCAACTTCTTCTAAATCATTGTGTTTGCCGCTTACGCGCAAACATTTTTGGCTATTTACCACTCTTTTATTGGGCGATACGGCGTTGCCCAAGAAAAAATCCTTGAATTGGTTCATTCCCGCGTTGGTAAACATCAAGGTTGGATCGCCCTTTACTACAATGGGTGCTCCCTTAACAAATGTGTGTCCTTTGCTTTCAAAAAATGAAATGAATTTCTGCCTGATTTCGTGGGATGTGAGCATATAAAATTACCAAAGTTGCAAAGATACAAATAAGTACATGCATAAAAAAAGGCCGCTTATTGGGCGACCTTTTCTTGCAGGAAAAATACCATTACCCCTCCGCAGAGATCTTTGGAGCAGCATGGATGATCTCGTCGCTCGCGCCATCCTCAAACTTTTTGAAGTTGTCGTTGAATAACACAGCGAGTTTATTGCACTGTTTGTCGTACGCCTGCTTGTCGCTCCAAGTATTTCTTGGATTCAACAATTCTTCAGGAACGTTAGGGCAGCTATCTGGCATCAACACGCCAAATGTTGGGTGAGCAGTGAAAGAACCATTCAATTGGCCTTCCAAAGCGGCAGTAATCATTGCACGGGTGTATGACAATTTCATACGAGAACCCACACCATAAGGACCGCCGGTCCAACCTGTATTCACCAACCAAACGTTTACATTGGGGTTAGCTTCCAATTTTTCTCCCAACATTTTCGCATACTTTGTAGGATGCAACGGAAGGAAAGCCTGACCGAAACATGCGCTAAAAGTAGCTTGAGGCTCAGTAACACCTGCTTCTGTACCAGCCACTTTTGCAGTATAACCGCTGATGAAGTGGTACATGGCCTGACCGGTAGTAAGCTTAGAAATTGGAGGCAACACGCCAAAAGCGTCTGCCGTTAGGAAGAAAATATTCTTAGGAGCATCGCCCACTGAAGGAACGGCGATATTATCAATATAATCAATTGGATACGCTGCACGGGTATTTTCGGTAACAGAGATATTATCGTAATCTACCTCATCTGTACCATCGAAGAAACGCACGTTTTCTACCAAAGAACCATTTTTGATGGCATGCCAGATTTGTGGCTCTTTTTCTTCTGTTAAATTTACACATTTTGCATAGCAACCACCTTCGAAGTTAAACACAGTATTGGCGCCCCATCCGTGCTCGTCATCGCCAATTAATTTGCGATTTGGGTCTGCACTCAAGGTAGTTTTACCTGTACCGCTCAAACCAAAGAAGATAGAAGTATCGCCCGCTTTACCGATGTTGGCAGAGCAGTGCATGCTCAACACACCGCGCTCTTGAGGCAAGATGTAATTCAACACACCGAAGATACCTTTTTTGATTTCGCCGGTATAGCCGCTACCACCAATTAAGATGATTTTGCGCGACATATTCACGATGGTGAAGTTATGCTGACGGGTTCCGTCTACTGCTGGATCTGCTTTAAAACTGGGCGATGCAACGATGATCCATTCGGTTGGAGCTGAAGCAATTTCTTCTGCTGTTGGGCGAAGGAACAAGTGTTTCGCAAACAAGTTTTGGTAAGCCGATTCGGTTACCACTTGGATGTTCAAACGGTATGTTGGATCTGCACAAGCGTAGGCATGGCGGATGAACAATTCTTTGCCACCCATGTGGTTCAATACTTTGCCCAACAATGCATCAAATGCAGCTGGTTCAAAAGGTTGATTCACATTTCCCCACCAAGCGGTATCTGCGGTTAGGCTGTCTTTCACCAAAAACTTGTCTTTAGGGCTTCTACCAG
>JAGKXC010000205.1 GCA_021151535.1 Sphingobacteriia bacterium
CGGCTACTCCAATCAGCAATTGGGTTTAAACTATCGCTATCAGAACTATAAATTTAACATCACATTGGGGGTAACAGGACAAATCGCCCAATTGAACGGCTCTCAGAAGTTCCCATTTAATGCGGCGGTTAACAAAACTTTCTATTCTGTATTGCCTTCTATTCAAGGGGGATACAAGTTGGGAATGAAAAAGAACTTGCGATTCAATTTCAACAGCAGCAACAATGCGCCTTCTATTGATCAGCTCCAGCCAGTAGTAAACAATTCCAATATTCAGCAATTGAGTTCGGGAAATGTGAATCTGGTACAAGACTTTCAAAACTCACTTTTCTTGCGATATTTCTCTATCGCCCCGGAAAAAAACAGAAACTTCTTTGCTTTAATTAGCGGAACCTATACTCAAAATTACCTTACTTATAAAACATTCATCAATGGCAGAAATAGCAGTTTGATTGATATGTATTCCTATTTGGGAAGCAAAGATTCGGTACGATTAATGCCTGGATCTCAATTGAGCATTCCGGTTAACGTGGATGGTTATTTCAGTTTAAGGTTATTTGGCAGTTGGGGACGTAGCTTCAAAAAGTTGAATTTCAACACCAATGCTGGTGCCACCATTACGCAAACACCGAGTATTATTCAGTATGAAAATGGACAGGAATTAACCAACAAAGCCATTAATCCGAGCTTTACTTTGGGCGTGGTTTTATCGAGCAACATCAGCGAGCACATGGATTTCACAGTATCATCGAATTCTACATATTCATTGGTTAAAAATTCCATTCAAACCAATTTAAATCAGGCGTATTTGAATCAAACTAGCAGAGCGATGGTGAATTATATGCCCAATTCTAGTTGGGTAATTAGCAGTGATGTAACCCATCAGTTGTACACGGGTTTTTCTAGCAGTTTCAATCAAAATTATTTCCTTTGGAATGCCGGAATTGGGTACAAATTCTTGAAGAATAAAATGGGCGAATTGCGATTAACCGCTTATGATATTCTGAACCAAAACAGAAGTATTCAGCGAAATGTAACGCAAACCTATTTTGAAGACGTGCGAAGTGCTGTATTAACGCGATATGTGTTGATTACGTTTACCTATAAGGTTAGGCAGTTTAAAGGAAATCAGCAGCCGGGTGCGAGCGACAAAGACAAAAAGATGTTTATGATGCCGGGACAAGGCGGAATGCCAAGCGGCGGACCAGGTGGACCGGGATTCCCTCCAGGAGGCATGATGATGCCACCTCCAAACAACTAATTTACTTTAAGATTATCCGTTCTACGGACGTCATTGGATATTCAAAAACATCCGTTCCTACCATAATTTTCAACTTTCCAGAAGGTACGATTTCCATGATCTTGCCTTTTTTCACCCTGCCATCTGTTAAAATAACAATATCCAATTCTGTGGAATTATTTGAATTTGAACCCGAATTGGAAGATGTTGAATTGCCATAATCATTTCCAGATTTCTTCAATTG
>JAGKXC010000206.1 GCA_021151535.1 Sphingobacteriia bacterium
CCCATGCAGCGACAACAATTATTGATTAATTTGCATCAAGAATAATAATTCAATGAAATTCTTCGCCCATTTTATCGCCATTCTTTGCATCACACTTTCCTTCTCTTCGTGTAAACAATATGAAGATATCCAAACCTCCGGAATGATTGTAGAGTCAATTTTTCTAAAACGCGACAAACAAAGTCTTTACCTCAAAGTTGCAGGAAACATCGATAGTAAAAAGATTTTGCTCATCATTCATGGTGGGCCCGGCGGAAGCGGATTGGATTATCGCGATTCATTTTTCATCAATCAAATAGAAAAAGAATTTGCCGTTGCCTATTTCGATCAACGTTTTGGGGGCAATTCCTTCGGAAACGGCGGCGCAACCGATTACAAAAGCTTCCAAACAGATATTGAACAAACAATTGATCTACTCCAGCAACTTTTCGGACAAGACCAAAAAATCTATTTAATGGCGCATAGTTGGGGAGGATTTATCGCCCCGTATTTCCTAGGGAATTCTGAATATCGAAACAAAGTAAGCGGCTGGATTCAAGTAGATGGCGCACATAATTACCCATTAAACGATTCACTTACAGAAGTCATGTTGGCCAATTTTGCCGATTCCCAAATCAACGCACAAAACAACTTAAAACACTGGACTGAAGTCAAAGATTATTGTGCAAAACACAACTATACAGATGATTATTCGGTTACGGCACAACTCAATGATTATGCCCATAAATCTGAGACTGTCATTGATTCTGTTTACCCACCGTCTGACAAATACACAGTATATGACCCCGCTTATTCCTACAAACACAACAAGTTCAACCTCTTTGTATCCGGCATATTAAGAATCGACGAGGCCACTTATAAAACAAATGTGAATGCCTATTTATCCAATATATCCAATCCGGTGCTTATGATGTGGGGCAAGTATGATTTTGTTTGCCCAGAACCTCTAGCTACAGATTTAAAAAACCACATCGCCTCAACAGATCAGAGTTTTGAATTATTCGAACATTCAGGACATTCACCTATGGCCAATGAGCCAGAAAAATTTGCTTCAACATTAATCAATTGGATTAAAAACCATTAAATCATAAAAAATGAAAACCAAATTACATACCCAGAGCCTTAGTTGCCTGCTCCTAGTTTTCTTCATATTTTCGTCGGTTCCTCTTCAGGGCGATACCGAATTCTATACAGATTCTACATCTATCCAAAAAATTCAAATCACCCCGCTGCCCAATCGACAAAAAAGTACCATTAGGATTCAATATCCTACCATGAAAGACATTATCAAACGATCATGGGTTCAAGTTGGATTTACAGCAAGCGACCAAAGCATAGGCAACTCATTAGCATGGACAGCTCCATTTCAAGTTTCAGAAATCACGAAACAAAAAAAGACCACCGTTAAATCGCACTATAAAACCCAAAGCTTGGGTATTGAATTAATGTCAACCCGCAACAATTTAAGAGCCAACTCATTTAT
>JAGKXC010000207.1 GCA_021151535.1 Sphingobacteriia bacterium
AAACAATGCCAATGAAGTTAAAGCTGCAGAAGCGATAGCAAAACCTTTACCGGTAGCAGCAGTAGTATTACCAACTGCATCCAAATTATCTGTTCTTCCACGAACTTCTTCCGGAAGTTGACTCATTTCAGCGATACCACCAGCATTATCTGCGATTGGACCGAAAGCATCGATAGCCAACTGCATTGCAGTAGTTGCCATCATACCAGCGGCAGCAATAGAAACACCATATAAACCAGCGAAGTAGTAAGAACCCATGATACCACCAGCCAATACGATGATAGGAAGTACAGTAGATTCCATACCTACGCTTAAACCACCGATAATGTTGGTTGCATGACCTGTTCCAGATTGACGAACAATTGAAAGTACTGGGCGCTTACCCATAGCAGTATAGTATTCAGTGATGATACTCATTAATGTACCAACCGCCAAGCCTACAACAATTGCAGCGAATACGCCACCTCTTGTAAAGTCGGCACCTCTTTCAGGATTAAACCAACTCAAGGTTTCAGGCAACATATTATAAACTAGGAAATAAGAAGCAATACCAGTTAAAGCAATAGATGACCAGTTTCCTAAGTTCAATGCTTTTTGTACGCTGTCAGTTTCAGACTTCACTCTTACAAACCATGTACCTACGATAGAGAATATCAATCCCAAACCTGCGATCACCATTGGTAATAAAATAGGAGACAATCCATTATAAGCATCGCCAGAAGCATTGATTTCTTGACCTAGAACCATCGTTGCCAAAATGGTAGCAACATAAGATCCGAATAAGTCTGCACCCATACCAGCAACGTCACCCACGTTGTCACCTACGTTATCGGCGATAGTAGCAGGGTTTCTAACATCGTCTTCTGGAATACCAGCTTCAACTTTACCTACTAAGTCAGCTCCAACGTCAGCCGCTTTGGTATAAATACCTCCGCCAACACGAGCGAATAATGCAATACTTTCAGCACCCAAAGAAAAACCAGCTAATACTTCAATTGCAGTTTTCATTTCATCGCTATTGATATTGGTTACATGGAACAATTGTAAGAATACAATGAACAATGAACCCAAACCAACTACTGCCAAACCAGCAACACCCAAACCCATAACAGTACCTCCATTGAATGATACTTTTAAGGCTTGAGCCAAACTTGTTCTAGCAGCTTGTGTAGTTCTAACATTAGCTTTTGTAGCAACGTTCATACCGATGTAACCTGCAAAAGCAGATAATACGGCACCAATAATGAAAGAAACCGCGATAATTGGACTAGAATGAACTGGGTGTTCAGCAGTACCTTTGAAAGTGCCTGACCATGCCAATAAAATGGCAGCAATCACTACAAAATAGCTTAAAATTTTCCACTCAGCTTTCAAAAAAGCCATAGCACCTCTGGCGATAAAGCCTGCGAGTCTTTGCATGTTGTCGTCTCCGGCGTCCTGTTTGTTAACCCAGGCACTTTTAATCGCCATTACGATCAATCCA
>JAGKXC010000208.1 GCA_021151535.1 Sphingobacteriia bacterium
TGGATTGATCGTAATGGCGATTAAAAGTGCCTGGGTTAACAAACAGGACGCCGGAGACGACAACATGCAAAGACTCGCAGGCTTTATCGCCAGAGGTGCAATGGCCTTTTTGAAAGCTGAGTGGAAAATCTTGAGCTATTTTGTAGTGATTGCTGCCATTTTATTAGCATGGTCAGGAACATACAAAGGTACTGCTGAACATCCCGTTCATTCTAGTCCAATTATCGCCGTATCTTTCATTATTGGTGCAGTTTTATCTGCTTTTGCAGGATACATTGGAATGAACGTAGCTACCAAAGCAAACGTTAGAACAACTCAAGCTGCCAGAACAAGTTTGGCCAAAGCATTAAAAGTATCATTCAATGGTGGTACTGTTATGGGACTTGGCGTTGCTGGTTTAGCTGTAGTTGGTTTGGGTTCATTGTTCATTGTATTTTTACAATTGTTCAATGTAACCAATATCAATAGCGATGAAATGAAAACTGCAATTGAAGTTTTAGCCGGTTTTTCATTGGGCGCTGAAAGTATTGCTTTATTTGCTCGAGTTGGTGGTGGTATCTATACCAAAGCTGCTGACGTTGGAGCTGACTTAGTAGGTAAAGTTGAAGCTGGTATTCCAGAAGACGATGTTAGAAACCCTGCAACCATCGCCGATAACGTAGGTGATAACGTAGGCGACGTTGCTGGAATGGGTGCTGATTTATTCGGTTCTTATGTTGCTACAATTTTGGCAACAATGGTGCTAGGACAAGAAATTAATGCATCTGGCGATGCTTACAATGGTTTATCTCCTATCTTATTACCAATGGTAATTGCAGGTTTGGGATTAATTTTCTCCATTGTAGGAACTTGGTTTGTAAAAGTAAAATCTGAAACGGATAGCGTGCAAAAAGCTTTGAACTTAGGTAACTGGTCTTCAATTGCTTTAACAGGTATCGCTTCTTATTTCCTTGTTTATAACATGTTGCCTGAAACCATGAGTTGGTTCAACCCAGAAAGAGGTGCTGACTTTACTAGAGGCGGTGTATTTGCTGCTATTGTTGTTGGTTTAGCTGTAGGTACTTTGATGAGTATCATCACTGAATACTATACTGCCATGGGTAAACGTCCTGTTCTTTCAATTGTTCGTCAATCTGGAACAGGTCATGCTACAAACATTATTGGTGGTTTGAGCGTAGGTATGGAATCTACAGTTCTTCCAATCATTGTATTGGCTGGTGGAATTATGGGTTCTTATTATTTCGCTGGTTTATACGGTGTTTCTATTGCAGCTGCTGGTATGATGGCAACTACTGCTATGCAGTTGGCTATCGATGCTTTCGGACCTATCGCTGATAACGCGGGTGGTATTGCTGAAATGAGTCAGCTTCCTGAAGAAGTTCGCGGAAGAACAGATAATTTGGATGCAGTTGGTAATACTACTGCTGCTACCGGTAAAGGTTTTGCTATCGCTTCTGCAGCTTTAACTTCATTGGCATTGTTT
>JAGKXC010000012.1 GCA_021151535.1 Sphingobacteriia bacterium
CATTCGGATATATTTGTATAAATAAAATTTATCGCAATCTAATTTTTCATTAATGCCAATTCATACTTTCAAAGGAACCCAAAAGTGGACGGGTAATTTCCCTGTTCATTGCAAGGCAATTATCAATTAAAGATGTTTTATGTTTGCGTTTCAATCAGTTGAAAAGCCCATCCTGCGCGGAAAATGGCGCAGAAAATTTGGGAGAGAATACTTTATCCTCAAACGCAAATTCCATTGGCTTTTTTCCTCTGTGAAATATGCCAAAGTGGATAAAAATGCGCATTTGCCGTTTTCCATAAAGCAACATCAATCCTTTTTACTCAGGCCGCTGAAAGATGTTGACATGTACTTACAGCACAATAAAGTTACCAATTTGCGGCTGGCGATCGCCCAAATGAACCAAGTTGTGATCCATCCCGGCGAAACTTTTTCTCTCTGGCGATTGGTGGGTAGACCCACGGCTAGCAAGGGATATTTGCCCGGACTGGCGTTGCACAACGGACAGATTTCCTCCGATATCGGTGGCGGTTTATGCCAGCTCGGTAATCTGCTTTATTGGATGCTGCTGCATTCGCCGTTAACCATTACGGAGCGCTGGCGACATGGATTTGACGTGTTTCCCGATGTGAATAGAACCATTCCTTTTGCTTGCGGAGCCACTTTGGCCTACAACTACATCGATTTGCAGTTTCAGAACAACACAAACAATGGTTATCAAATCAAGCTGTGGTTAGATGATGAATATTTGCACGGAGATTTGCTTTGTTCGGCGCCAACATCGCATCAATATGAAATTTTTGAAACCGATCACCAATTTCGGCAGCAACCTTGGGGCGGTTATACGCGTCATAATAGCATATGGAAACGCATTACCGATTTGCAGAACAATCAAATTACAGAGGAACTGGTTTCCGACAACAACGCCATCATGATGTACAGTCCTTTTTTAACCGGGCGATAAACGATAAACTGAACTAATAAAATGTTGAATTCTAATCGATTGCAGTGCAGAAATGCGTTTCGCCTCTTTGTTGTGGGCTTGTTTTTGAATGTGGGATGTTTATTTGGTCAGGAATATGGTTTGAAGATCCTTTCCGTTAAAGATTTTTCTTACATCACAGAGGATATGAGAAATTTCGATTCCGTTTGGTATCAATGTATGTCGAAATACGGCCACGAAGATGTTTCCCATTATTTTCATTTTCCATTGCATAAAACTTCTTCTACGCATCCTCTAACAAGCTTAAATTTTATTGATGGATTTGATGCGCCATTATCGGATGCTTTTTATTTTAAGTTAGTCAAAACCCAGCGATTCAATGATACGCTGCACTTATATCACATGGATATGGGCTGGATGCAGATGGCTGTTTATTTTGATGTTAAGAATTTGAAATTGATTCCATTTGAGCAGGTGGACCCATTTCATTTGCAAAAGTGCAAATACAAGAATTTAACGGTGTATTATTTGGATAGGGCGGTTGATAAAAAGCAGGTTGAAAAAGCGTATGCCGATTTGGTAAAGTCTGTAACTGAAATGGGTGTGAAAGCAGAGAATTTTACCAATCGCGAGTTTGTGGTGTACTCTGCGAACTCCATCGCCGATTCTTATCGTTTGATTGGGAGCTTGGAGTTTTACAATTATTTCGATGCCAAAGGAATTACGGGAGGCATGTCGGATCCGCACAACAATGTGATCTTATCAGGAGTTCGCAAGCCGATTCACACGCATGAATTGATTCATTTGGTGGTAGATTTTAAGAGCAACCGATTTGTTGGAGAAGGGTTGGCGTCGTTATATGGAGGAATAGGGGCGGAGCCTTATCAGGATAAATTGGCAATTGCGATAGGGTATTTGAAAAAGAACAACATTCACAGTTTCGCTGAGTTGTTTCAGGAGAAGTTTTTCTATGATACCGAATTTAATACCAATAGGGTAGAATATGCTTTGGCGGCGTTGATGTTAGAAAAGGTAAGGCAGCAATTTGGGTTGGTGAAATACCAAGCGTTTATCAGGAAATGCAAAACCAACGATGAAATGATTGAATCCTTAATGGATTTATTTCAAATGAAAACCGAGGAAGCGCTATTTGAATATTTGTATTTGAAGTAAGATTGTTTAAAACAAAAAAAGCCATCGAATGATGACTTTTTCTTCGTAGCGAAGGGGGGAATTGAACCCCCGACCTCAGGGTTATGAATCCTGCGCTCTAACCACCTGAGCTACCTCGCCGTTTGGGGTTGCAAAAATAGAAAACTAAATCTAATTTTCAAATTGTTTTCGCCGGTCTTGTAGAAAATATTTCAAATTGCTCCTGCTGCTATTACGGGTAGTCTATCTAAGGGATTGTTAATAAATACTTTGCGGTGGAAGTTAATGGCCGTGAAATGAGAGCAAGTCTTTCTGACACTACAAGAAAATCAACCCCAAAAAACAAAACCCACCCAATGGGAAATGCATGTTTTTAGGGCCACTAGGCCATAAGGTTAGAAAAATATTCAGGTTTAACGTATATCGCCCGATAATTATATCGCAATAACTTTTTCAACTTCCGCAAATACCGCGTCTGAACTGAGTTCTTCCATGCAACTCAACCCGTCTACGCAACTGCCTCTGTAGAAACATTTACATGGCTTTGGCGGCTGAATGATGCTGCCTTTTCCAAATAAATCAAACTCGTGTGGGTTGAAAATGTTGTTCATCAACACAATCTTTTTGCCCAAGCCCAACGTCAAGTGCATGCCCATCGTTACTTGCGTTACAACCAATTCACATTGGTCAATCAAGTTGATGAAATGCGCCAAAGAGAAATTTCCCAAATATGCCGCACCGCTGCCTTCCTGAATCGCCAAATTGCGCTCGTGCTCTTGAGATCCGCCCAAAAGTAAGGGGTAATAGCCGGCCGCTTCAATTTTTTTCGCCAATTCAATCCATTTCTCAATGCTCCACAAGCGCGTTGTCCATCGATCGCCACATCCGGTGTTTAAGCCAATTACCTTTTTATCTTTCGGCAAATCCCACTTGAAACCTTTGTCGGCATGGTTGTCCAACAAATAAGGTTCACCCTCGTATTTCAAGCCACAGATTTCGAAAATCTCAGTGCAGTAATTTTTGGTGTTGGCCTTGCTCACATCATCGAACAAACCTGTATCGAATTTGTGCTGCGCCAATTCGTTCACCGGCTGGGTAGCACCATCTTTTAAGATAAAGCCATATTTTTCCTTGGCATCCACCATTTTTAGAAGGGCTGAAGCTTCCTTTTCTTTATCCAAATTGATGGCAATATCCCATTGCGTGTTGGTTACATACAAGGCAGCCTCCGTGCCCAATTTGTAAATTTCATGAATCACGCCCTTGGGAAGGATGTCGGGGAACAAGGTAATCCAGGTGAATTTTGCGTTGGGGTATAGTTTTTTGTAATGTGTAACCAACGGTGTAGTGCGGATTACATCGCCCATTGCGCCCAATTTGATAATCAAAATACGCTTCTCAATGGGTTGATATGCCAAACAGTTTTCACAGTGATATCCATGCTCTTTATGAGGCTTGCAAGGTACATGTCCGAGGAAGTGAATACAGTCTGGATGAAATTTCATAGGGCGAAAATACTTTTTTCGTCTGAAATTCTAACAAAAACAACCTTTACGCGAGAAAAGATGTCTAATTTTGAATAAGAATTCACGGCAAAGTAGGTTGAAATGCTTGGAAAGATGAAGAAAATCGCAAATTGGTTGTTGTTGGGGTTGTTATTAATCGCCCCGAAACTTCAAGCATCCCACTTAGTGGGCGGTTTTTTAACCTATGAATATTTGCCACCATCTGCTGCAGGTTATAATTATCGAGTTACGGTTTTTGCCTATCGTGATTGTTCGGGTACGGTACAGTTTGATGATGTAATTGGCCTCTGTATTTACAACGGCGATAAAACGCTGTACAAGCAGGTGGATGTAAAGATTTTGCAGAAGAAGAAAGTGGATCCGGTTGGTAATACTGCCTGTCCGGAAGCTGCAAGTGCTTGTTTGGAACAAGGAATTTATCAAACTACTATTACAGTTCCGGCATCAAGCACCGGATACCACTTGAAATGGGAGCGTTGTTGCCGAAATACCCAAACCAATTTGGCCGATAATAGCGGGGTTGCGTACCAGGGTCAAACCTATTATGGGTACATACCGCCAACCAATATCGCCAATAGTTCTCCATACTTTTTGGATGTTCCTGTACCTTTTATTTGTGCCGGCGATACCACAACCATTCGTAACCGTGCTTTGGATAAAGATGGCGATTCATTGAGTTATAAAATTGTAACTCCTTGGCAGGGAGCTACTTCGGGGTTGCCAACAGTGCTCAATTGCGCTTCTACCATGACGCCTTTTTACCAAGTAGATTATAACGGCGGATTCAGTGGTACATCGCCATTTGGTAGTTCTGGCATTGCCAAAGTGGATGCTTTCAACGGTCTTACAACTTATTTGGCTCCGAATACCGGGCGATATGCGGTGTGTGTGGAGGTTACTGAATGGCGCAATGGGGTTGCCATTTCAGTAGTGCGTTTGGATTTGCAAATTCTGGTGATCTCTTGTGGTAAAAACGATAAACCACGCTTGAAGTACGAAGGTGGAACCCAAGTTTGGCAAGTGGAAGTGGGTGAAACCATCTGCAAAGATGTTACTGCTTACGATTCTAAAGATACCCAACAAATTATCACCCTAAAGGCTTATGCTGATATCATCAATGGTACCAATGGTTATATTGGTTCTAAGGCTACATTAACACCCACTGTAAATGCAGCCGTTAAAACCGTTACCAGCAAATTCTGTTGGAAGCCCGATTGCAATATCAATACTACCAATCCTTATCGCGTTACGTTTGAAGCCGTGGATAATGGATGCCCTTCTAAGTATATCAACGAAAACGTATTGATTTATGTGAAGCCCGTTAAGGTAGTTGAAACCATTATTGGGCCGCAAGTACAGTGTGCCAATGCGTTGGGTGTTGTTTATAATATTTCTAATAATCAGAGCGATCACAAATACAAGTGGATTGTAACCGGAGGAAAAATAGTAGGTGTAGATACAGCCACGCAGTTGGTTGTGAATTGGGGAACCGATACAGTGGGAATTGTGAGTTTGTATGTGATGAACAAATATGGCTGTCAATCAACGCCCATTAATTATCGAGTAAAACTGTTGAAAGCGCCTTCATCGCCAGTAATTACAGGGCCTGATACCGTATGTTTACAGCAGAATTTCAGCAAGAAATTCACCATGCCTTCCACATACACAGTTAGTTACAATTGGAATACGTCTAAATTGAATTGGGTTTCTGATAACAATGCGGCGGGTACGTTTACCATGACGTTTAAGCCCACTTCCGGCGGACCCAATGCTTGGATTGCCATGCGATTGGCGAACTCTGTTACTTATGGAGGATTTCCAGTTACCTGTTACAGCCCTTGGGATACCGTTAAGGTATTTGTGAGCACGCCAGTTTCCAGCGGAGTGATTGGGCCTCAAAGTGTATGCCCAAACAACAAAGGGTTGATTTATAATTTGGATCAAAAATTTGCTGGGGCGAAGTACATTTGGTCGTCTACGGGCAGTACAAATGGTAAAGTGGTGAATGATACCCAATATGTGGTTGACTGGGGTGGAGTGGGCACGGGTTCGGTGAAAGTGGTAGTGGTGGATCGCTTTGGATGTAAAGATTCATCGCAGATTTCTGTATTAAAAAATCACGCTTTGAAAGCACCGAAAGTATATGGCGATTCCATTCTTTGTGCGTTAACATTGAATGTGCCTTATTGGGTGAAGGGCGTGCAAAAGGAAAATTATAACTGGCAGGTTACCGGTGGCGCATTTGCTGGCGGATCTACTGGTACGAGGGTGAATGTGAATTGGGGAAATAGCGGAACGGCCAATGTTCAAGTGCAAGCTTCTGCTTATGATTCTGTGTCTAAATTGCCTTGTTTATCACCATGGTCTGCTTTAAAAGTAGTGTTGAAACCCGCACCGGCAGCTCCCGCGATGAATAATGTAACTATTTGTCAGAATAGAACTTACAATTCGTTTTGGAAACCTGTTGCGGTAGTTTCAGGCGAGAAAATTTACCCAGAGATTGTGCCCAATGGTTTGAAGTGGAAGTTTATTCCTTCAGCGGATTCTTCAAGTTGGGATATTCAGTACTACGGCGATACGTTTGGTGTTTTCACGGTGAAGTATCGTTTGATTTCGCAGTATGGATGTCCAGGACCATACACTACAGCTAATATCGCCCTAAATCCTAGACCTGTAAGTAAAGGGATTTTAGGACCGGTGGATGTTTGTGTTCCAAATGTAGCCAATGTTCGGTACGAAATTTTGCAAAATGCGGGTAGTTCTTATGATTGGTGGTTGGTTGAAGGTGGATTTACTACACCTCCGGTAACCAATGATTATCGCGTTTTTGTGACGTGGAATCTTACGGCTCAGCCTGGAAAAATTGGGGTTGTTGAGACTTCCGCTCAGGGTTGTAAGGGCGATACCCAGCAAATGCAAGTGTATGTGGATCAGCCACAAGTGAGGTTGGATGTTGTAAGTGTTGCACCGCCACCTTTTGCCGATGATGCCATCATTGTTCATTTTCAGGTAACCAATGCGCCCCGCTACAACAAAACAGTGTTGGTGCAACGAAGGCCTTACAACAGCGGTTTGTTTACCACCATAGGCCAAGCAGCCCATACTGATGTAACCTTTACCCATTCAAATATTAATACCGACGTTACAGCCTGGGAATATCGGGTGGCCATCATAAACCGCTGCGGAGATACTATTTTTACTGCACCGCAAACCGTGGTTCTGTTACAAGGTGCCAAAACTGGTCCGTTTACCATGTCGGTGAATTTTTCACCCTATTTCGGATTTGTTAATGGCGTTTCAAAATATGAATTGTACCGTTCTTTTACAGCAGGAACGGGATATTCGTTGTATCAAACCTATCCAACACCAACTACTGATAACTTTGACAATGGCAGGGATAATTTCGCCCAGTATTTCCGAATAAAAGCCATTGAAAATGTAACCCAAGCAGAATCTTGGAGCAATGATATCTTAATCAATTACGAACCGGTTCTGTTTATTCCCAATGCGTTTACGCCTAACCAAAAAGGCGGCAATGAAGTATTCTTGCCATTCGCTGGCGGTTTGAAAACCTTTAAAATGTCGATCTACAACCGCTGGGGGCAGTTGTTGTTTGTGTCCGACAATCTGTCAGTAGGTTGGGATGGCACAGTTTTGGGTGAGCCAAGCATGGAAGGTGTTTACGTTTATCGGATAGAATATAGCGATTACCAAAATCGGATGTATTCTACAGATGGCACCTTGCATTTAATTCGATAATATTCTATAATTGAATAATCTATAAACTATGAGTAATCCATTTTTCTCAGAAACCGCTTTTTCGCGTTCACGTGAAGAATCGTATTCCGACAGTATGACGGTTAGCGGTACCGTTAACAAAACTATTTTCTTGTTTGCCATGATGATTATCCCAGCAGCTTTGTTGTGGATGGACATGGGTGTTCAGGGTGGCGAGGGTGAATCTGGTATTTCGTATGCGTTCAACAATGGACTATCAAAGTACATGTTTGGCGGTATGATTACAGGTTTAGTCGCTAGTTTGGTAATGATGTTCAAAAAGTCATGGTCGCCTGTATTAGCTCCAATCTACGCAGTAGGTGAAGGTTTGTTTTTGGGCGCTGTTTCATTGATTTTTAACGCTGCTTACGACGGTATTGTTATGAATGCCATCGGTATTACTTTGTTGGTGTTCACCATCATGTTGTTGGCTTACCGCAGCGGTTTATTAAGAGCTACCCCAATGTTTACAAAAATTATGATTTTTGCTACAGCGGGTGTGGGTTTGTTTTATTTGGTTATCATGATCATGAGCATGTTTGGCGTAAGCAATTTCTACTATGGAAATAGCATGTTCTCTATCGGTTTGAGTGCCGTTATTGCAGGTATTGCCGCATTTAACTTGATCATGGACTTCGCTTTCATTGAAGAGCAATCTAAGTACGGCGCTCCAAAATATATGGAGTGGTTTGGTGGTGTTGCTTTGTTGATGACGTTGGTTTGGTTGTACTTGGAAATCTTGCGCTTGTTAGCTAAGCTACAAAGCAGAGATTAATCCTCATCGTCATATTCTAGTGCCAATTTGGCACTTTGTAATTCAGCCAGTGCATGTTGTTCTTTGAGCAATTTTGCCTGGCTGATTCCTTTTTCATAGGTTTCCATTGCCCGTGTTTTATCGCCCTCATCTAAATAAGCTTTGCCCAAATGGTAATAAGTGCCAATATAATTTGGGTGATTTTCAATCAACCATTCGTATTTCTCAATGGCTTCTTGTCTTTTCCCAATTTTCCAGTATTCTTGGGCGATGGCGTAATTCAAGAAGGGGTCATTGGGCGATTCCTGAAGGAAATGTAGGATTTGTTGAAGTCTGTCCATGGTATTAAGCTAAAGAAATGAAGTTTACCTAAGTTGCCAATTCAATGCCAAGAAAGCAGTTGGGTTGGGCTGGGCTGAAAGGGTGATATCGTCGTTGATATTGAATTTGTAGAAATGGGCGTCTACGGTAGCGTCTACGGCTTGCAGCACGTAAATTCCAGCCATCATGAGAATGGATATATCGCGGTTGCCTCGAAATTTATCGCGTTCGGCGATGAGCTGTGCGGATGGTGATTTTCCGGCCACAAACAATCCTCTAATACTATCGTTGAGTGTTCTCATTTTGCTGCGATTTTGCAACATGCGGTATGTGGTGTAGCCCATCGCTCCGTAAACAACGGGTACTTTCCAGTATTTCCGGTTATAAATTTGACCAGATCCAGGAAGTGCCAATGCCAATATGGTAGCGGTTTTGGGCGAATGCTCAACTGTTTTAGGCTCTTTTTTTTCTCTTTGCGATGCTTCAGATGCGGATTTTTTGCTCGAATCCAAAGGCGCAGCTTCTGTGAAAATGGATGAATGAAATTCAGGCTTTACGAAGTTGCCTGCGTGCGTGTTGTTTTGGAGAGTGAAGGAGAGTGTGGTTTCCGACATTCCCAAGGGTTTGAATGGGATAGGGGATTGCCCAAAGTATGTTTGAGCGGTTAGTTGGGCTGTGATGCTCACAAAAAATAATCCCATCGCCCTAAAAAAAACAGAGCGACGGGAATTATATGAGATTGATAGCCTGTTAATCAATGATTTAGTCTTGGATGATGGAAAGGATGCGCTCCAATTCTTCCATGTTTTTGTATGAAATGATGATTTTGCCTTTGCCTTTTGCTCCGTGTTTGAGGTGAACGGGCGATTTTAACTTTTGGTAAAAAGCTTCGGTAATTCTATCAATTTCGGGATCCCAATCGGTGCCTGCTTTCGGGAAATCATAGCTTTTGCCTTCTTTTGTAGCTTTTGCCAACGATTCGATTTCGCGCACATTGAGGTGGTTTTCGATAATTTGGTTATACAATTCCAATTGCACATCGGGATCTTCAATGTTGATGATGGCGCGGGCGTGACCCATGCTCACCAAACCTTGTTTGATGCCCAACTGTATGGAATCTGGAAGTTTCAACAAGCGCAAATAGTTATTTACAGTGGTTCTGTCTTTACCTACGCGTTCGCCCAATTCTTCTTGCTTGATTTTGCATTCTTCTAGCAATCTTTTGTAACTCATTCCAATTTCGATGGCATTCAAATCTGCACGTTGGATATTTTCAATCAATGCCATTTCTAGCATATCTTGATCGTTGGCTACACGGATATAGGCTGGGATTTGTGTTAATCCGGCAAGTATGGACGCTCGTGTTCTGCGCTCACCTGAAATAATCTGAAAACGATCGAAGCCCAATTTTCTCACTGTAATGGGTTGGATTACCCCGTGAACTTTGATGGATTCAGCCAATTCTTTTAACTCAACTTCGGTAAACTCGGTTCTGGGTTGGAAAGGGTTGGCTTCGATTTGATTCAACGGGATAGTGGAAACACTACCGATGGGGGCGTTAATATTGCTGGGTAAATCGTTGCTTGCATCTTCTAATAATGCACTCAATCCTCTTCCTAAACCGGGTTTTTTCTTAACTTGACTGTTCATGCGTGTTCTTCTGTTTCTGTATGTTCAATTAATCCGTTTTTCTGTAAAATCTCTTTGGCTAAATTCAAGTAGCCCACAGATCCTTTGCTTTCTGCATCGTGTTGGATAACGGGAATACCATAACTTGGCGCTTCGCCCAACTTGGTGTTTCGCTGAATGATGCAATCGAAAACAATGTCTTGGAAGTGGGTTTTAACATCTTCCACCACTTGGTTGCATAGACGCAAACGGCCATCGTACATGGTTAATAAGATGCCTTCAATTTCCAACTGTTTGTTCAAGTGATTTTGGATGATTTTGATGGTGTTTAATAATTTTCCTAAACCTTCCAAGGCGAAATACTCGCACTGCACTGGGATTATCACGCTGTTTGCTCCAGTAAGGGCATTGGTGGTAATTAAGCCGAGTGAGGGAGAACAATCGATGATAATAAAATCGTACTGATTTTGAATGGTTTTTAACATACCCTGCATGATTCTTTCACGGTTAGGCATGTTCAACAATTCAATTTCAGCACCTACTAGATCAATGTTAGAAGGCAATAAATCCAAATACGGGGTAGAAGTGCTGATGATCACATCTTGGGGATGGATTTCTTGTACCAAGCACTCATACAAACCGATACGGATATTTTTTGGGTTAAAGCCAACACCTGAAGTGGAATTCGCCTGTGGATCGGCGTCTACCAACAAAGTTTTGTACTCAAGAACAGCTAAACTAGCGGCTAAGTTAATGGCGGTGGTAGTTTTACCTACACCTCCTTTTTGGTTTGCGATGGCGATGATTTTTCCCATTGAAGATTGTTTGTTTGTTGTGAATCTATTGCGCAATGAAAATAAGAATGGATTGTTACCTTTGTTTTTTAATCAAACCATGAATCTTATTAGCCTTCGCAACAAATGCAAAAACAAAAATATTAGGTGTACGGGGGTTTTCATTGTTTTACTTTCAGCAGTTGTCTACATTGGATTGGGTATTACTGGTTGCCAAAATGTGGATAAGTATTCTAACTATCAGATATTCAATTACAACGAAGACGCCAGTGTTACAACCTTGGATCCAGCTTATGCACGTTCTCAATCGGAGATTTGGTTGGTTTCACAACTCTATAACGGCTTGATAGATTTGGATTCTAACCTAAAACCCGTGCCCGGAATTGCCAAAAAATGGAGTGTGGAAGACGGTGGAAAACGTATTCGATTTACATTGAAAAAAAATATCCGTTTTTGCATTCCTAGTGTAAATAACAGTTCAAAGGAAACCTTGGTGGAACGCGTAGTGAGGGCTGAGGATGTTGTAGCGAGTTTACAACGCGTAGCCAATCCCGCCAACTCTTCGCCGGGATTATGGATTTTTGCCAATGTGGATACTGTGCTTCAACATGCATTTGTTGCTGTGGATGATTCTACCGTAGATGTGAATTTGTTGAAGCCCCAAGCATCACTGATTTCTTTGTTTGCCACCAATTATTGTTTTATTATGCCGGCGGAGTTGGCGGTAAAGGATAAAGGGTACGTGGCAAGAAATCCTATGGGTACCGGACCGTTTTACTTGCGAAGATGGGAGGAAGAAATACAGTTGGTGATGCGGAAAAACCCCTATTACCATGAAAAAGATTCAAAAGGCGTATCGTTGCCTTACTTGGATGCCGTGAATGTGTCGTTCGTGAAAAATAAGCAAACCGCTTTCATGCAGTTTGTTGCCGGGAAATATGATTTCTTCAACGGTTTGGAAGGAAGTTTTAAAGACGAACTAATCACACAAGATGCCCAATTAAAACCCAAATATGCACAGCGATTTAAACTGTTGGTTACTCCATTTTTAAATACGGAATATATTGGCTGTTACATCGATCCACAAGCTCCGCAATCTGCTTGGTTGCGCAATGAAAATTTTAGAAATGCTTTGCATTGGGCGATTGATAAAAAACGCTTGGTGAAATTTATCCGAAATGGGTTAGGTACCCCTGCCTACGGCGGATTTGTTCCGGATGTGATCATGCCAAAAGATCCATTGAAAGGAAATCCCTTGGTGGCCAATTCCCCTGTGATTTTGGAGAAACTTGAAGAAAGGTCCAACCCTTATCGCCCGGAAAATATGAGAGATTCTGCCTTGAAATACTTGCGATTATCGGGATATTTGGGAACCAAGATAGGTGGATCGGGTAGTGGCTTACGTCAAGCACCGATAGGGAATTTGCCGAGAGGAAATTCGAATTCAAATATTGATGCCATTTCAGGGTCTTCTGAAGACAGAAAATTGGTATTAACCACCACCACAGAATATCTGGATATGGCCATATTCCTGCAAAAATCTTGGGAAGAAATAGGGGTGAAAGTAGATATTGATATTCAAACTGGGGCGATGTTGAGGCAGAAGAGAAACGAAGGACAGTTGCAGTTATTTCGTGGTTCTTGGATCGCCGATTACCCTGAAGCAGAAAGTTATTTGGCTTGTTTCTATTCAAAATATTGGTCGCCCAACGGACCTAATTATACCCATTATTTGAATCCCGCATTTGATGCTTTATTTGAACAAGTGGAACAAGGGGGCAATCCTGAAGCGGTTGTAAAAGCCAATGCGATGGTGAAGCAATCGGCTGTTGTGTTTCCGCTATATTACGATAAAAGCTTGCGCTTGTATCAAAATTGGGTGAGCGGATTGGGAAATGATGCTAACAACCGATTGATATTGAAGAAGGTAAAGGTGAAGCGTTGATTGCAGTTGCTTTCAGTTTCGTTCTGTTGTGTGGGTGCTTTATTGCCGTGTAGGGCATACACCCACAGTTTTACAAACTCATTTGAATGACCGCATAGTACAGCGGCATCCCGATGGTGATGTTGAATGGGAAGGTTACGCCCAATGCCATAGGAATATATAAACCGGGATCGGCTTTTGGAGCTGCAAGTTTCATGGCAGCGGGTACGGCTATGTAGGAAGCACTGGCTGCCAAAATACTGAAGATGAATCGATCGGCAACACTATCAGTAATCCATCCACTAAAATAAGCGGTAAGTAAACCGTTGATGCATGGAATGATAATGGCAAATAGGGTAACAAATGCGCCGTATTTCTTGAAGGCCGAAAATCTTTTGGCTGTAACCATGCCCATTTCTAGCAAGAAAATCGCCAGAAAACCCTTAAATATATCGGTAGTAAAGGGCTTGATTCCCTCAGCTTGTTTGCCATCTGCAATGAAACCAATAATTAAACTTCCAAAAATCAAAAGTACACTACCGTTGGTGAATGAATGGGCGATGATACTATTGAGTTTTTTGGAATTTTGGGTTTCTGAAAATCGGTTCATAAGCACCACCCCCACAATAATAGCGGGCGATTCCATTAAAGCCATCACCGCAACCATATGTCCGCCTGGCTTTAATTGCTGCATTTCCAAAAACGCCATTGCTGCAACAAAAGTAACTGCGCTCACAGAGCCATAAGCCGCAGCGATGGCTCCACTATCTGAAATTGAGAGTTTTCGTTTGAGAATAAAAAAAGTATAAGCTGGAATAATTGCAGCCAAAGCTATCCCAAATACCAAACAAATAAGTACTTGGTTGGTTATTCCACTATGAGATAATTCTTGCCCTCCTTTAAAACCAATGGAAAATAATAAGTACAGAGATATGAATTTGGCAGTTGATTCAGGGATTTGCAGATCACTCTTTACCCAAATGGCAATCATGCCGAGCAGAAAGAAAAGAATCGTTGGATTGGTTAGATTGCTGATGAGAATTTCAAATTGCATGAATGTATTATATTTTTCGGGATGCAAATTTCTCATTCAGGGATAATAAATTTTTATTTATTATTGTAATAGAGTTTATAAGATATTTTTATGAATTATACTTTGAATCAATTGCAGATTTTCATGAAAGTTGCTGAAACCAAAAGTGTTACCAAGGCAGCGGAATTACTACACTTAACGCAACCTGCAGTTTCTATTCAGTTAAAGAATTTTCAGGATCAATTTGATATCCCGTTAATAGAAGTAATTGGCAGGCAAGTTTATATCACAGAGTTTGGAAAAGAAATCGCCCAATCTGCAAGGGAGATTTTAGATCAAGTACAAGCTATCAATGGTAAGTCGCAAGCTTTCAAAGGACTTTTGATTGGTACATTGAAAATTGCAGTTGTTTCTACCGGTAAGTACGTGATGCCTTATTTTCTTACAGATTTTCTAAAGAAAAATCCGCATGTGGAATTATTAATGGATGTTTCTAACAAAACCAAGGTGCTGGAAAGCTTAACTGAAAATGAGGTTGATTTTGCTCTGGTATCGATTCCTCCTGATAAAATTGCGGTTGAAAAAATTGATTTAATTGAAAATCGATTGTATTTGGTGGCCAACGCAGAAAACGCTGCCAAACTGCAAGGATTTGAGAAAAATATGGCAATACTGGACGAAATGCCCATGATTTACCGCGAAAAAGGTTCAGGAACGCATTATTCTATGGAAAGATTTATTGAGAGAAAAGATCTGGTCGTATCAAAAAAATTAGAATTGACATCCAATGAAGCGGTAAAACAAGCGGTAATTGCGGGAATAGGAATTTCGATTTTGCCGCTCATCGGAATTCGAAATGAAATAGAAAATGGTGAATTGAAAATTGTGCCAGTAAATGGTTTGCCTTTGCAAACCACATGGAGTTTGATCAATTTATCTAATAAAAAACTTTCGCCTGTTGCCCTGGCATTTAAAAGATATCTAGAGGAGAACAAGCAAGCCGTTATTGAATCAAGATTTGCTTGGTGCAGTAAATATTAAAATTACATGCTGGCCTCAATAAAGGCGCGCAACTCGGCATTTGAAATTTTGGCATCTTCCATATCTTCTTTGCTGCCTTCCCACCATTTCTGACCTTGGTGAACAAACACAATATGTTCCCCAATATCCAAAACCGTTTTCATGTCGTGGCTGTTGATAATGGTGGTAATATTATATTCTTTGGTGATTTCATAAAGCAACTGGTCAATTACCCTAGATGTAAGTGGATCTAAACCGGAATTGGGTTCGTCGCAAAATAAATATTTGATTTTCAGGGCGATGGCTCGCGCAATTCCCACGCGCTTTTTCATTCCACCAGAAATTTCTGATGGGAACTTGCCGTAGGCGTGATTGAGATTTACTCGGTTTAAGCAGTAGGCTACGCGTTCTTTTCTTTCTGCTTTGCTCATATTGCCAAACATCAACAAAGGAAATTCAACATTTTGTTCTACCGTAAGTGAATCGAATAAAGCGGTACCTTGAAATAACATACCAATTTCTTTTCTCAATTCTTTTTTGCCTTCATATTCCAAGCGATGAAAATCTTGTTCGCCAAATAAAATGCTGCCAGAAGTTGGCTCTTCTAAGCCTACCATGCATTTCACCATCACACTTTTACCGCCGCCAGATGCACCAATGATTAGGTTGCAAATGCCCGGTTGGAAAGTGGCGTTGATGTCTTGTAAAACATGCTTTTCACCAAAGAATTTATTAACGTTTTGAAGAGTAATCATTTTGAAATTCGCTACAGATAATTGAATGAGTTTACAAGAACATCTTGGCGATGATCAAGTCGAAAAACAAAATAAAAACACAAATTTTGGTTACCGCTTTGGTGCCTGCTTCGCCCACTTCTAAAGCTCCGCCGGATGTGTAAAATCCTTGGAAAACACTTAATGAGGTGATTAAGAATGCAAAGATGGTTGCTTTAACCAACATGATTTGAACGTACAAAGGCATGAAAGTACTTCTAACACCAGAAACATATTCGTCTGCTGTAAGTGCACCCGTAAATTTGGCAGCCCATAAACCGCCATAGATTAACAAGAAATTAGAAATAACTACCAAGCAAGGAATCATGATAACCCCAGCAAGGATTTTGGGTAAGCCCACAAATCCTGCAGAGTTGATGCCCATTACTTCATATGCATCCAATTGTTCGCTAATGCGTTGGTTACCAATTTCTGAAGCGATGTTGGCGCCCACTTTGCCGGCCAAAACCAAGCAAGTAATGGTGGGTGCCAATTCCAAAATAGAACTACTTCCTACAACCGAGCCCACAACGCTCATAGGGAACAAAGAGGGTGGAAGTACGCCCGTGTCTGAGGTAAGTTGCGAAGCAGTTTGAACTGTTGTTACTGCTCCTGTAAAAATGGCAATCAACATCACAATTACCAAGGAATCCACTCCAATCAAGTTCATCTCACGCATGAGGTTCTGCCAAAACATATACCAACGTTCTGGCCTTCTCACCACATATCGCATAAACAAAACATATCGCCCTACTTCAGAAAAAATCTTCATAATGAATGGGTAAATTTACCATTGAAATTTTAATAATTTGTGAATCTTATGTGATTCCTCTCAACTTTTAGGAAATTTTACTCCAAACCGTTCTATGTGGCGATCGGTTCAATTCATATTTAATGGGTGCACTCTCGGTTTTCATCAACAATTCGTCAAATTCTAACCACTTTTGCGCTTCCACCCTTGAGGCAATTAAAGTTGATTCGTCTGTACGGATATCGGCAATTTTCAAATCCAAAATGCCGCTTTGTTTTGTTCCATCTAGCTCACCTGGTCCACGCAACTCCAAATCTACTTTCGCAATTTCAAATCCGTCATTGGTTGCTACCATTGTGTTCAATCGCTTTTTGCCGTTTTGTGATAATTGGTTGCCAGACAATAAGATGCAGTAACTTTGTTCGCTGCCTCTTCCTACGCGACCCCGCAACTGATGTAGCTGACTTAAGCCAAATCTTTCCGCGTTTTCAATCACCATCACACTGGCATTGGGCACATTTACACCCACCTCAATTACCGTGGTGGCAATCATGATCTGCGTTTGATGATTCTTGAATTTCTGCATCTCCGTTTCCTTATCCGCCGCCTTCATCTTGCCATGAACCATACTGTATTTGTACTCCGGAGTGGGCAAGTAAGAAGTTACTACATCATAACCGTTCATCAAACTGTTTAATTCCAGCTTTTCGCTTTCCTCAATCAGCGGAAAAACATAATATACTTGTCGTCCTAGGGCGATTTCTTTTTTCAGAAAATCCATAACAATGGGCCTCATGCTTTCTGCCCGATGCAATGTCTGAATCGGTTTTCTGCCTTTAGGCATTTGATTAATCACACTCACTTCCAAATCGCCATAAATGGTCATGGCCAAGGTACGCGGAATGGGCGTGGCTGTCATTACCAAAACATGGGGTACAACTTGTCCTTTTTTCCATAATTTGGCCCGTTGGGCAACGCCAAATCGGTGTTGTTCATCAATCACCACCATCCCCAATTTCTCAAATTGCACATGGTCTTCCAAGAGCGCATGTGTGCCAACCAAAATATGGATTTCGCCATTTTTTGTTTTCTCCAAAAGCTCTGTTCTTTTCTTTTTGGTAGTAGAACCAGTAAGCAAGGCGATATTCAACCCGATGGATGTTACCCATTCTTGTAAGGAATAATAATGTTGGGTAGCCAGAATTTCCGTTGGTGCCATAATGGATGCCTGATAGCCATTATCAATGGCCAGCAACATGGTTAACAAGGCCACGATGGTTTTGCCCGATCCAACATCGCCCTGAAGCAAACGATTCATTTGTAATCCGGTTTTTACATCCGCGCGGATTTCTTTTAGTACCCGTTTTTGCGCATCGGTTAATTCAAACGGCAAATGATTGTTGTAAAATTCGGTGAAATATTGACCAACTTTTTCGAATACCAAGCCTTTGTAACTGCGATTTCTTACGCCTTTTATGAGCAAATGACGCAATTGGAGGTAAAAGAATTCTTCAAATTTTAATCGCCTTTTGGCATCTTCCAATCGGGCGATGGAGCTGGGAAAATGCAGTTCTTTGATGGCGTCTTTCCTGCTTAAAAACTTGTATTTTTCTAATATGGCGATGGGTAAATTTTCGGGAATATGGAATTGCGGACTGCTCACGGCTACCCTGCAAATGCTCACCATGAATTTGTTGTCTAACCGCTTTCTGCGCATGCCTTCGGTTAAGGGATAAACCGGTACCAGGATGCCTTGCGATTTGGGGGTATGGCCTTCAATGATTTCCAATTCTGGGTGTGGGATGCTCAATTTGCCTTTGAAATTGTTCACCTTGCCATAAATTTGGTAAAATGCGTTGGGTTTCAAAGATTTTTCGATGTATTGATATCCTTGGAACCAAACCAGTTCAATTTCGCCCGTTTTATCGCGGAAATTAGCCACGAATCTGCGGCCGCCACCCATGCCCACTATGCCTTGCGGTTGAATAAATCCTTGTAATTGAACATAAACATCTTCGCCATTTAACTGGTTTACTTGGTAAATTTTTGACCGGTCTTCATGGCGAAAAGGGTAGTGGCTGAGGAGGTCGCCCACAGTGTGGATGCCCAATTCCGCCTTGAGTGCCTGCGCTTTTGCAGGACCTACTCCTTTAAGATATTCAATTCCTGTATCTACCCAATGGGTCATATTGCGAAGATATAGTATCTTCGCAGCATGCTTCAAGGAAAAACTGCATTGATTACCGGAGCCAGTCGCGGAATTGGTAAAGGAATTGCTGAAATTTTCGCCAAAAATGGCTGTAACATTGCGTTTACGTACGCTTCATCGGTTGAAAAAGCGAAAGCTTTTGAGCAAGAAATTTCTTCACAATACGGTGTAAAAATTAAAGGATATCAAAGTGATGCTGCCAATTTTAACCAAAGTTTGGCATTGGCAGACGAAATTATTGCTGATTTTGGTAAAGTAGACATCCTAATCAACAACGCGGGAATCACCCGTGATACTTTGATGTTGCGCATGACGGAAGAGCAATGGGATGACGTAATCAATACCAACTTAAAGTCTGCTTTCAACTTAACCAAAGCATTTTTAAAGCATTTCTTAGGAAACAAAGCCGGTAGCATCATCAACATGACATCTGTAGTAGGTGTGATGGGAAATGCAGGTCAGGCCAACTACTCTGCGTCTAAAGCGGGTATGATTGGTTTTACCAAGAGTATCGCCAAGGAATTGGGTAGCAGAAATATTCGTTGTAATGCGGTTGCTCCAGGTTTCATTGAAACGGAAATGACGCATGCTTTGGATGAAAATGTGCGCAAAGGATGGACCGATACCATTCCTTTGAAGCGCGGCGGAACTCCAGATGACGTAGCGAATTTGTGTTTGTTCTTGGCTTCTGATTTAAGCACCTACATTACCGGTCAAACAATCTCTGTTTGCGGTGGAATGTTGATGTAATTTCAATTGCCGTTCAATTCACTCATTGATTAGCCAATAAACACTTTCTTTCTTTCCAAAATAAGTAGAACATGCCTTTAGATCAACCTGAAGAAAATCCATTTCCCAATGAGAAAAATATGGGATTCTTCGATCATATCGATGAACTAAGAGCTCGGTTATATCGCGTGGCAATTTTGGTGCTTATTGGCACCATTGTGGCCTTCTTTTTCGTAGAAGACATCTTTGAATTTGTGATATTATCGCCGTTTAAACCTGGATTTTTTGGTAACGAATTCTTCTGTTGGGCGGGTTGGAAAATTACCGGAACCAATGCCCTTTGCTGGGAACCGCCGGTATTGGAAATGCAAAGTCAACAGATTCAAGGTCAGTTTGTTAGTGCATTTAAAATTGCCCTAGTAGTTGGATTTGTGGTTGCTTTTCCGTATATTATCTATCAAATTTGGTCGTTTGTGCGCCCTGCATTAAGCGAAAAAGAGATTAAGAAAACCAGAAGCAGCTTGGGAATTGTATCCTTGTTGTTCTTTTCAGGGTTGCTTTTTGCGTATTTCTTCTTGGTGCCATTGGCGTCTAACTTCTTGTTGGGCTATCAGTTGAGCCCACAGATTAAGAATATTCCAACCATTGCTTCGGTAACGGGATTTGTTACCTTTATGAGCTTGGCAACGGGATTGGTTTTTGAGTTGCCGGTGTTGATTTACATTTTGGCCCGAATTGGCTTGGTAACTTCCGATTTTTTAAAGAAAAACTGGCGATATGCGGTGGTAATTATCTTCATTATTGCAGGTGTTGCAACCCCATCGCCCGATATGTTCAGTCAGCTATTGCTTGGAACGCCACTGCTTATCCTTTATGTAGTGGGTATACAGGTAGCAAAAAGAGTAGAAAAACAAAAAGAAGATGAATAATATGCAAATTGCCATTGGCTCCGATCACGCGGGCTTTGAATTAAAGAACGATGTAATTGTTTACTTGTTGGAGAAGGGTTATGAATTGCAGGACATGGGTCCGGATTCTGCCGATAGCGTAGATTATCCTGATTTTGCGCATAAAGTTGCCAATGCGGTGGCTACCCAAGAAAACACATTGGGCATCTTGATTTGTGGCAGCGGAAATGGGGTTTGTATTACGGCCAACAAGCATCAGGGCGTAAGAGCTGCTTTGTGTTGGGAGCCAGAATTGGGTTCTTTAGCCAGACAGCATAACAACGCCAATGTATTGTGTTTGCCTGCTAGATTTATTCCACAAGAAAAAGCTTTTGCAATTGTAGATGCTTACTTGGAAGCCAGCTTTGAAGGCGGCCGCCACGAGAACAGAGTAAATAAAATTGAGCAATTTTAATCAATTGCTAGGGCGATAATTTTATTCATTCCCATGACAAATTCTTCGAATCAAATCTTGGATGAATTTCAAGACGGATACATAGACCAACTGGAAATCGGCAGAGAATTCAGTAAGGAAAAGAATTTGGAAGCCGTAAGGATGTTGGGATTGAAATTGGCCACAGATCCTCGATGGGTGAATATTGCCGAAAAATCCATCGAGGAAATTCTGGTAGACCACGCTTTTTGCGAGCAAAAGGCCGCTACCAATTGCATTTCCCTCATCATCCGCTTTTCTCAATACCCCGAAATCGTTGAAAAAGTAGCACCTTTGGTAACCGAGGAATGGGGTCATTTCCGCAGGGTGTTAAAAGAATTGAAAGACCGCGGTTTTGAATTGGGTAAAACCCGAAAAGATCTTTATGTATTAGAGTTATTAAAGTTTGCCCAAAAAGGCGGTTCGGTAGAAAGTAACTTGTTGGATCAGTTGCTGTTAGCTGGTATGATTGAAGCGCGTTCGTGTGAACGTTTCCGCTTGCTGAGCTTGTATTGTGAAGATCCCAAATTAAAAGATTTTTATTACGATTTCATGGTTTCTGAGGCCGGACATTACGTAATGTTCTTGAACTTGGCCCGAAAATATTTCCCCCAAGAATTGGTAAAAAAACGCTGGCAGGAATGGTTAGATTATGAAGCCTCTGTGATGCAAAACTGGGAACTTCGCGGCGATCGGGTGCATTGATCCACCCTGCCTAATCAATTTGTTTTTTACCCCAATCCTACGTCTAGCGCCATCATCAAAACAAATCCGCACATAAATCCTAGGGTTGATTTATCGTTGTGCCCATTGCTTTGAGATTCTGGAATTACCTCTTCAATAACCACATAAATCATCGCCCCAGCTGCAAAAGCCAAAGCATAGGGTAGGATAGAAGTGGCAATCATCACCAATGCAACACCCAAAACGGCCGCGATGGGTTCTACCATGCCTGATAACTGTCCCCACATGAATGATTTCCAACGCGATAAGCCAAATCTTCTCAATGGAAGTGAAACGGCCAAACCTTCGGGGAAATCTTGAATGCCGATGCCTATTGTTAGGGCGATGGCACCCGCCAAACTCGCTCCTGGAATATTCTCTGCTACAGCACCAAAAGCAACACCTACAGCCAAACCTTCGGGAATGTTGTGTAAAGTGATGGCCAATACCAACAAAACCGTGCGGTTCCAGTTGGTTTTTACGCCCTCTTTTGATTCGATTGGGGCATTGATGTGTAAGTGAGGCAAATATTGATCGAGGAGGTATAAAAATATCGCCCCGCCCAAAAAACCGATGCCCACCGGTACCCACGCTCTGCTGCCAAATCCTTGTACCTCCGCCATCTCAATGGCTGGATTTAACAAACTCCAAAAACTGGCTGCCAACATCACACCGCCGGTAAATCCCAACAGCGTGTCCATGAATCCGCCCTTCAAATCTTTGATAAAAAAGACCATCGCCGCGCCAATAGCAGTTACCAACCAAGTGAATAAACTGCCCGTGAAGCCTTGCATTATCGGACTCAATTTTTCAAAAAAATGTATCAAGGTTTCCATGAGATGAAAAAATTATGGATTTATTGCAATGTATTAATAGAAGTATTCTTCTGATTTTTTCAAGTTGCCCGTATTGAAATAATAGGTAAATGTGGCTTGTAACATGCCTCCGCGATACGTGAGGGGAAATACTTTTCTGTAAAACTCTCCGCCTTGAACCTGCAAATTCAATACATTTCCGGGATTGTAGTGGTAAGTTAATCCAAATTCAAAACGATCGCCCTTGGCGTTGTTGTTACCCATTCCAATGCCCACAAATAAAGTAGGGTAGAATTTCTTTACATCGCTTTCAGCAACCCTAAAAACGGTTTTGGTAGGGGTGTTTTTAAAAGTATCGTTGTTCCCAATAAAGCTGTAATGCAAGTTCACACCAATTTTTTCATGGAAGAATCGGGCACCGCCACTGCCTTGTCTGAAAGAAAGCCCAATGGGCATGTTGATGTCTACAATGCTGCGTGCAATTTTGTTGGCTGTAGCTTTGGTGTCGCAATACACACGGTAGCCATGGGTTTGTAAGCCCAATCCCATGTTTAAAGTAACATTGGGATGTAAATCGTAGGCGGCAATTCCATTGAGGTGAAAACCCGTTTTGTTGCGAGAACTATAGTTGATATTGATGGTGTCGCTGGGGTTGGTTTTTGAAAAATTCACCCCACCATTGATGCCTACTAGCCACTTGCTTAATCTGTCGTCGTTCTGTGCTTGCGCTTGTTGAACCATAGAAATTGCAAATAATCCCAATAAAACAAAAAGTACAGTTTTTCTCATCCATACAAACCTAATTCAAATTTTTCAATTCAAAATCGCCAACTATCAACATTCTTTAAAGGATGGAAAGAATTCTATCAATGGTTGTACCTTTGCATTATGGAATGGCAAAAAAGAGCCTTGATGGCTTTGTCGCAAGCTTTAGAGGGCATTGAAGGCGATGAATCTTGGGAATATGCAATGGAGAAGGCCTATTTTCAGAATCGTTGGTTTGAGAAAGATGAGGTTTTGAGAAGTTTGCACCAGTGGAAAGAATCCCTATCGCCAGAAAATATTGCGAATTTCCTCAATATTTACCCTTGGAGCACCATTCCGCATTTGCAGCATTTGGAAGCCTCGACGGGTTCTGCCATTTCCAACGATTACTCCAATACAGGAAATTCCCCCGCAAATGAGGATGATTTACCTGTTTTGGGCTTGATTTTGGCCGGAAATATCCCCTTGGTGGGCTTGCAAGACGTTATCAACGGCGTGTTGTGCGGCTACAAAGTGAAGGCCAAGCGCAGTTCCGACGATGAAGTACTCATTTCGCATTTGTTAGATAAAGCTGCCCAGTTCAATCCCATTTGGAGCAACCGGGTTATGTGGAGCAACGATCTCAAAAATATTCATGCTGCCATCGCCACCGGTAGCAACAATTCATCGAAGCATTTTGAGTATTATTTCCGCAATATTCCGCATATTATCCGCAAAAATCGCAACAGTGTAATTTGGGTATCGGGCGATGAAACGGAAGACGAAATCTTGGGTTACGGCCACGATGTATTTGATTATTTTGGCCTAGGTTGCCGAAACGTAACCAGTCTGCTGCTGCCCAAAAATTATGAAATTTCCACCATTTTTCATGTTTGGGATAAGCATTTCCAAGAGCTCGTTCACCATAATAAATACGCCAATAACTTTACCTACCACAAAGCGTTGTTGTTGATGAATTTGGATCCACATATCGATACAGGTTACGTGATTGCCAAAGAAAATCCGCAGATTTATGCTCCTGTAGGCATGATTCATTACCAATTTTTTGATAAAGATGATGCGGTAATTGATTTCTTGTTGGCCAATAAAGAAAACATCCAAGTGGTTGTTTGTAAGCAAGATACGCGCGTAACTCAATTGGATAATTTGGGGATAACAGCGGTAAAGCCGGGCGATACCCAATGCACCACGCTGACAGATTTTGCCGATAATATCGACACCATCGATTGGTTGCTTAAATTGCGTTTATCAGAGAAATAACAGCCGCTTCCATGGCTTCTGGCCTTGGCAAAGTAGGGTTGTATTCTGTAATTTCCACACAAACGGTTTGTGGGTGATTCCACAATTGAGAAAACAAAATTTGTGCATCCGCCAAGCTCAAACCATTGGCTTCTGGCGTGCCGGTAGCCTCAGAAATGGTGGGGTCTAAGGAGTCTACATCAAAGCTCACGTAACGGTATTGGCAATTTTTCAAATGCTCATTTACTTGGTCAACCACCCATTGAATGCCGTTTTTCAGGATCTCTTCAGGTGTGATGGCCAAAATGCCATGCTTTTCAATCAGCGCCCATTCCTGTTCTTCATAGGAACGTGTTCCAATAAACACCAGGTGCTTGGGTTGGATGCAATTGCCAGGTTTGTTGTTTTTACAGGCTTTTAATTGCTCCCAATTTTCCAATATTTCGGGCGATAAAACGCGGTCTTTCACAGCGCAGGCAAGATTATCGTCGTTGATAAGTGCATTAACGCTCATACCGTGTGCATTGCCGGAAGGTGTGGTGTAGGGCGAATGCAGATCAAGGTGAGCATCTATCCAAATAACGCCCATGCATTCGCCGCCTAAGGTTCTGCTGAGGCCGCTAACAGTGCCAATGGCATTGGAGTGGTCTGCCGATATAACCAAAGGTGTAATGCCTTCTAAAACGGTGTTTTCTATGGTTTCGCACAAGGCAGAAACGTGTTGCACCAATGAAGTTGCATTCTTTAATGGTTGAAAGTCTGTTGGCGCACTGTTAGCGGCCGGCTGAAAATCGCTATTTACCGCCAAACTGCTGTTATCGCCAATATATTTTTGAAGGGAAGGAGATTGAATAATGAGTTCTTCCAGCCTTTTCGGACCGCCTGCGGTGCCTTGTTTTCCGGCTCCGAATTCCCAATTGGTTGTTATTACACGGGTACTATTCACTTTCATAAAAGGGCTATAAGTCTAATGCAAGTTAAAATTATTTTGTTGCAAATCAAGTTTGCGCTACTTTCTTTTCCATACCCAATACCCAGAAAATGAATCAATTTTGTTAAACTGATACAAGAAATATTCATCGGGTTTATAGGTGTTTTTTGTGATCAATTTGGCGGTCTGCTTGGGCTGTCCATCCCTTACCCAAACTTTGCGCGCTTCCTCCATCGGATAAGGATGTTGGGCGATTTTCTCTTTTACCATGGGCGATGTCAACCACTCACCCTGATAATCTTTGGGGGTTAGTTTGCCATAGTAATTGATGGTATGTGTTCTGAATCCTTGCGATTCAATGATTTCGCCCTTGTTTTTATTTTTAATGATATACATCGCCAGCGGATTTTGAAGAATATCGGCCGCCGCAGGCAACAAGAAAAAGTAGGTGGTGATGGCCATCGCGCCCGACCACAAAAACAAGGTTCCTGTATGAAATTGTGGTTGTAAAATGGCCCTGGCCAACCAACTTATCAGTCCAATCGCCGCAATCAGCGCAGGTATTAATACCCAGTAATTGCCAGGTACAACGCCGCCTAAAATCGATTTTGTGTACAAATCAAATTTGGCAAATGTTGCAGCTGGGATTTTCCAGCCCGCCAATACTGCGCCCAAACCCAGCATTACCGCTACCCAAATCAGTGAAGTAATAATCAACCATGTTTTTTGCAAAGCCGTGGTTTCACTTCTGTTGGTATGCAACATATACGTGTGGTAGGCGCCGAAATAGGTAATGGGCCACCAACACAAACTGGAATAATGGATGATTTTGGTTGAAACGATGCTGAAAACAATCAATACCACCCAAAAAATCACCCGCATCAAAAAATGCCAACTTTCAATGCTAAAGTCTTCTTCTCCCTTCCTCACCAAATATTTAATGGCCAAGGGCGATGCAGGAAAGGCGATAAACAATAACACCACAACATGGTAAAACCACGGTTGAGTATGCCAATCGGCATAGGATCCTTTCACCAAATCCATTTGATAATGAATGAACGAAACAAAGAACTGATCGCCCATTTTCTCATAAACCAATGCCACCCATCCACCTACCAATAACAGGATTGGTAATGCAAAAATGAAGATTCGGAGGGTGAGGATATCCTGCCAACGACCGCGATAGAAGGTTATGAATCCAACGATGATGGTAAACAACATCAAGGCAGTTTGGCCTTTGGTTAAAATTGCCAAAGCCATGAATAAACCTGAAAGGAGGTAATGAATGTTGGAGCGTTCACCGTCGATTTCACTGCGACCGATTTTATACCAATGCCAAAGTGATAGGATAATAAAAAGGTTAAAAACTGGATCAATGATACCTGATTTCCAATAGATTAAGGGTCCAAAGCTGGTAAGCATGGCCAATGCCCAGAAGATGCCCAAGGCCCTTCTGCCTAAAGTTTCGCCTACGTGGAAACAAAAGTTAATGGCCACAATTCCCGCCAAAGCGTTGGGTAACCTGTAAACCCAAGCATGATCGCCCAAAAATCCAGAACATAATGATTGTATGGCGATGAAAAGGGGCGGTTTTTCCCAAAATGGCTCAAAACCAATCTGCACGTAAAGCCATTTTTTGGTAAGCCACATCTCCCTGGCCGCCTCAGCAAAACTCAATTCGTCCCAATCAAACAAAGGAACAATGCCCAAGCCAGGCAACAGAATTACTGCTGCTAACAAGGTGAGATACAAATGAATCTGCCATTTTCCCATGATTGGTAACTTACATTATTTGGGTGTTTGTGAACAACACCAGCAAAACCGCTAGGTTAAAAACGATTTTATGGCAATTAACAAGGATTAATTGGTTTTTTCAACCAAAGAAATCCAACGTTTTCCACAAATTAGGGCCGATTGGAAGAAAGCCAAGGCAATAAAGCCGCCAATGGAGACGTCTAAAAGGCTGTGTTGACCCAAATACATCCGCGAATATCCCATTCCAACCGCTAGAATAAATAAACAAATCTCTATGGTTAGGTTATGTTTTTCTAATCGCTTGGGTGTGAAACCCAAAGTGGGATTCCCTTGCCACTGCTGGGTGATCGCCAATCCAATGATGGCGTAACACAAAAATCCTATCGCCGTGTGCCCGGAGGGAAAAGATTGCCAAAATGCCAATTTTACGCCTTCAATTTTGCGAATATTCTCCATGGCGATGCTAGCAGGACGGGGAGCGTTGATGCCAAATTTTATCGCCCATACAACCAAAGCTTGTAAAACTCCAGTTATGAAAAAAATCAATCCCCAACGTTTTGAAATATTGAAAGCCAATAACATGGCTAAAATAATTAATAGCCATTCCGCTGCCTGGGTGTACCATGCAAAAAAGCCGTCGGCCCAGCGATTTCCATGGGTATGAACCCACCAAGTGGCTTGCATGTTATAGCCGAGTAAACATAAAATTAGCCCAAATAACAGCGTGAAAAAGGATAAAATTGTGAATCGATTCATCGGCATGTGCACAAATATAATATCAACATCATGTTGTAGAATTTTGAAATTAACAATAAAATGACTTTTTTGCGGATAGTTCACCCCAAATCTATAGCGAATGTCAAACAAACAAGCTAGAACCAAAATTGAATTAGAATATCCTTTAAGGTCTTCACCATCAATATTATACCAATATTTTTCCAGTCCTTCTGGCTTGCAAAGTTGGTTTGCCGACCACGTTGCCGTAAAAAGCTCAACAGATTATTTGTTTCGTTGGGATGACGGCACCGAAACCAAAGCCGTTTTGCAAAAAAACGTGCAAAATAAATATGTGAGATTTCAAATTGTTAACGCGCCAGGCGTGGATGAATTCTTAGAATTCCGCATTCAACAAGATGATATTACAGGCGATGTGGATCTCCTAATCACAGAATTTGTAGATGAAGGGGAGGAAGATATGGCCGCATCCATTTGGGATTCAGCTGTTGAAAATCTCCGTCAAATCATCGGCGGATAAGCGGTTAAGCCGTTAAGTTTCAGCCGGTATGTATTTAGCTGTTCAATTCTTGAATGGCTAACCAACTCATTAATCCACAGCCTGTTGTGAGCGCTTCTTCGTCGATATCAAAAGAAGCATTGTGTACACTAATTCCCGTATTTTTGGCGATATTTCTTGTACCCAGGCGATAAAAACAGCTAGGAACCTCTTGCGAATAGTAAGAGAAATCTTCGGCCGCCATCCAAATTCCCAGCGGTTCAACATGCGCATCGCCCATATAATCTTTGGCAAAATCGATGCAGCGATGGGTAAGAGGCTCATGGTTTTTCAAAAATGGATATCCCTTAACTATTTGAAAATCAACCGTTGCACCCATACCTTCAACAATGCCTTTGGCCATCTGTATCATTTTTTCATGGGCCATCGCACGCCAGTTTTCATCCAACGTTCTAAAGGTTCCCTCCAATTTCACCTCATTGGGGATTACGTTGGTGGCGCCGTTGGCAATCACTTTCCCAAAAGTTAGAACAGATGGCAAAGTTGGGTTGGCGTTACGCGAAACAATCTGTTGCAATGCCACAATCATATTGGCTGCAATGGTAACCGGATCAATGGTTAAATGAGGCATCGCCCCGTGGCCGCCTTTACCGGTTATGGTAACATAAATTTCATCAGTGCTGGCCATGTATAATCCGGGTCTAAATCCCACATTGCCGGTATCAATTCCGGGCATCACGTGCTGCCCAATCATCACATCAATATCCTTCAAAACCCCTTCTTTGATCAACAAACTGGCGCCTCCAGGAAGTTTTTCTTCGCCCGGCTGAAACACCAATTTTACGCTGCCTTCGAATTGGTCCTTTAAATCATTTAAAATGGTTGCCGCCCCCAACAAACTCGTGGTGTGTGCATCATGTCCGCAGGCATGCATCACGCCCTCACGGGTAGAGCGATACGGTCTGCCGTCTTCCACTTCCACAATCGGTAGCGCATCCATATCGGCACGCAAACCCACGGTTTTTTTGCTGGGATTCTTGCCTTCAATCACAGCAACCACGCCCGTATTGGCCATGCGCTGGGTTTGCAATCCCAATCCCTTCAAATACGTTTCGATGTATGCCGCCGTTTCGTGTTCCTGAAATGAAAGCTCCGGATGGGCGTGAATATGCCTGCGGATTTCAATCAATTTGGGCGTTAAGGCAGTTGCCTGGGTTTGGATTTGTTGTTTTAACGACATATTGTTTTTGCTTTTGTAGGGCGATGCAAAAATGGTTAAAAAAGCAATGTGGAAAGAAAAATCATAGCAAAATCAGCGCTTTACATGGATTTTTATTTTTGGAGTTGCTAATTCCCCCTTTGCATCGGTATTTTGCAAATCTAAAAACTTTCTTGCACAGATAAATGATTACCGAACAATCCATACAACAATTGTTGAGCGTTGTGCCCATCGAAGATGTGGTTGGTGATTATGTGCAATTGAGAAGAAGTGGCTCTCGTTTCAAAGCTCCATGTCCTTTCCACGATGAAAAAACGCCCAGTTTTGTGGTTTCCCCAACGATGGGCATATACAAGTGCTTCGGGTGTCAGAAAGGCGGTAACGCCATTCAGTTTTTGATGGATGTAGAAAACCTCAGTTTTATTGAATCAGCCAAGAATTTGGCGGCGCGATTTGGGGTAACATTGGAAGAAACGGGGGGCGGGCTCGACAAAGAGCAATACCAAGAGCAGCAATTGCGCAGGGAATCTATCCAAGCGGCGGTGGATTATGCCGCTGATTTTTTTCAGCAGCAATTGCATGAAACCGAGGAAGGTACCCTCATTGCGATGCCTTATTTCCGCGAACGCGGATTCACCCAAGAAACCATCAAAAAATGGCAATTGGGATATAGCCCCGAGGGTTGGGAGTCTTTTGTGCAGGCCGCCAAAGCCAAAGGGTATAAAACAGAATTTTTGCTGGATGCCGGATTGATTAAGGCCCGTGACAACGGAACGCATTATGATTTATTCCGGCACCGTGTGATTTTCCCCATTCACAGTGTGGTGGGAAAAGTAATTGGCTTTGGCGGCCGCAAAATGAGCAGCACCGATCCATCGCCCAAATACGTAAACTCCCCTGAAACGGAGTTGTACAAAAAGAGCGATGTGTTGTTTGGCCTATTCCAAGCCAAAAATGCCATCAAAAAGCTCGATAAAGTGCTCCTTTGCGAAGGTTATACCGATGTAATTACCCTGCATCAATCGGGTATTGAAAACGTGGTAGCCAGCTCCGGTACTGCGTTAACACCCGGCCAAATCAAGTTGGTGAAACGCTTCACCCACGATGTTACCGTTATTTATGATGGTGATGCCGCCGGTATCAAAGC
>JAGKXC010000209.1 GCA_021151535.1 Sphingobacteriia bacterium
CCCAATGCCATTCTCATGGTTTTTGCATCAGAATCCTTTGAACCATCCGATTATATTTATGAACCGTATGAAAATTCCCTACGAAGACCTCACTAAAGTAAACGAGCCATACTTCTCGGAATTAAACAAAGCCGCCACCGATACCATTGGCAGTGGCTGGTATATTTTGGGCAATCGTGTAAAGCAGTTTGAGGAAGAATTTGCACAAGCCAATCAGGCCAAATATTGTATTGGTCTGGCTTCCGGTTTGGATGCACTCATTTTGGGTTTGGCGGTATTCGATTTTCCCTCCAATGCCAAAGTATTGGTTCCTTCCAATACCTATATTGCGAGTATTCTGGCGATCTATAAAGCGGGTTTACAGCCAGTGTTGGTTGAACCAGACCCTTATACCTATAATTTAAACATAGAAAACTTAAAAGCAGCTTACAAGGAAGATTGCGTGGCGATATTGCCGGTACACCTTTATGGCAGAATATCTCCCATGCAGGAAATCATGGATTTTGCCAAAGAGAAAAACCTCAAAGTAATTGAAGATTGTGCCCAGTCTCATTTTGCGTCCATCAATGGAAAAATGGCGGGAACTTTTGGTGAAATTGGCGCTTTTAGCTTCTATCCCACAAAAAATCTGGGTGCCTTGGGCGATGCAGGCGCCATTTTGTGTAACAACGAAGAAATTTACACCAAACTCAAAGCCTTGCGCAACTATGGTTCCCATGTAAAATATTACAACAAGTACCAAGGTTGGAATTCACGACTCGATGAAATGCAAGCAGCATTTTTATCCGTGAAATTACCCCATCAACAATCTGTAATCTTGCACAAACGCAAACTGGCCCACATCTATCTCACCCAACTCAAAGATTTATATCAACTACAACTTCCCGCAAATTGTAATGAAGAAAACCATGTTTGGCATATTTTTAACGTGCTCACCCAAGATAGAGATGCTCTCAAACAGCATTTGCTGAACCACAACATAGGTACGGAAATTCATTACCCCGTAGCGCCGCATCACCAAGAAGGCTACACCCAAGATTTACAGGGCGATTTTCCTATTTCTGTTAACATCCACCAATCTACTTTAAGCCTTCCCATCAGTACTATTCATACAGAAAATGATGTGTTAGAAGTTTGTAAAGTAATCCAACAGTTTTACCACTCATGAATCAAGAAAATAACCAGTCCTGGGACCTCATCATAGAAGGCAAATCATCTTTGTTCGATCTCAGTTTAAGGGATGTTTGGCGCTACCGCGATCTTTTATGGATCCTTGTAAAACGGGATTTTGTGAGTTTCTACAAACAAACCGTACTGGGTCCGCTTTGGTTCTTTATCCAGCCCATCTTTACCACCCTGGTTTTTACCTTCATCTTCGGCAACTTGGCCGGCATCTCCACCGGCAAAATCCCCCAACCCCTCTTTTTCCTAGCTGGTATCACCGCTTGGAATTATTTTGCGGAT
>JAGKXC010000081.1 GCA_021151535.1 Sphingobacteriia bacterium
CTTTTAATTCGTTGAATAGTGAAAGGTGGTTGTAAAATTTATCAATATAGATTTTGTAAGTATTGAAAAGTTCTTCTTGATATTCTTTAGGTATTTGTCGAACTTCTCTCCATTCTCTCATATATTCTCTCAAAATATTTAAACTTTGATCTGTTTCTTCAGATTCTACTAATGCTTTAATTTTTTGAAGAATAGCTTGCTTCCTTTTTAGATTTTCTAATCTCTCTTCTTCTGCTCTTTTTCTCTCATCTTCACGCTTCTTTTTAAAATCAGCGATAACTTGAAGTAAATCCTGTCTTAATGGATCTATTGGGGCTACAAAATCGCGAGGGTCGTTTCCTTCTGCAACCCAATTCCTTATTAATCCAGGTCTTTCTTGGTCAAGTAAATCATCAAATGCATCCTTCAATTCTTGAAGGCGTTTGCTAATTTTCTTAACATCGGTTAATCCTAAGGAAGATTGTGCCTCATGTAAGATTTCTTCTTTACTTAAGTGTGAAAAATTCGAAATTTCTTGAACTTCCTCTTGTAGACTGATTAATTTGTCGGCTTCTGAAAGGCCAATTGAATAATTTTCACCGTGATTTTCCATCTCCATTCCCATTCCGAATAAAGTATTTAACTATGTTTAATTTTGAATTTTGTTTCTAACATCCAAAGCGCAGCTTCTGCAGCTTCAGAACCTTTGTTGCCGAGTTTACCTCCGGCTCTTTCCCAAGCTTGTTCCACTGTATTAACTGTTAAAACACCAAAAATACAGGGTTTAGAAAATTTTAATGCTAATTCTGCAACACCATTAGTAACTGCATTTGAAACATATTCAAAGTGCGGTGTATCGCCCTTGATGATGCAACCTATACATATTACAGCATGATAATTATGTTCAAACAACCATTGAGCAGCAGATGGGATTTCAAATGCGCCCGGCACTTGAATAACATCATAGGCGATTTTGTGTTGATGTGATAGTTGAACTTCTTCAATTTTCTGTACCGCGCCATTACACAAAGTTTCTGTAATTTCAGCATTCCATGTGGCAACGACAATACCAATACGAACCTCACCAAAACTCAATGATCCAGTAAGTTCGGGCGCTGAGAAAAGGGAAGTAGCCACTATAGATTTAGTTTAAATCACCCATCAAGCCTTTTAGGCGATAGATGTTAAGCTCGGCATTTTGCAAGTATTTGCCGTCTTCAGCAGTGCTGTATTTTTTTAATACAACTTGGTAACATTCCAAGGCAGAACTCAAGTCTTCTGCTTTTTCATAGTGTTGGGCTGCACGCACATAAAAGTTAGCAGAAGCTTCGCTGTTGGCTTCTTTAGCAGCTTTTTCATAAAGACCTGCGGCTTTTTTATAATCGCCTTGGTCTGAATAACAAGTAGCTTTTGCCGCAATCACACTTGGGTAAAGGTAACTGTCGTCAGCTTCAAACTTATTTAAATATTCTAATGCTTTCTCTGTTTGGCCTTTGTTCAAATAAGCCAAACCTGCCATCAAAGCAGCTTCTTTTCCTTTTTTAGTGAAACTGTAATCATCAGCAATTTCAACTGCAGAGGTGATTTTTCTTTTTTTATCGCCCTTCAATACGATGTCCATTGAATCTGTAGCAAAAAAATGCGAAATTTTTGCAAATTTCTCACTCGCTGCCTCTTCTTGTTGGGGGATGTAATAAAAATTCCAAGCAATAAAACCAGCTGCAATGGCCAAAATACCACCGCCAACATATAATACGCGATTCTTATTTTCTTGGTAGAATGAACTTACACTTTGAAGTAAACCTGTTGCCTTTTCTTTGAATTCCATGATTTTCAGGGGCGAATATAAATATAATTAGTGATTAATCTGCGATAAATGGATAGCCGTCTTCAACGTAGTTGTGTTTGTAAATTAAATCTGCATCAGGGTATGGTGAACTTTCAGCAAATTCTACACTTTTATTTACAAGTGTTAAAATTTCTTCTTCCATTTCATCTAACTCCTTTTCAGATGCATATTTTTTTGATAAAATAGTAGCTTTTGTTGTTTCAATTGGGTCTTTGGATTTGTAATCAGCAACCTCTTCCTTTGAACGATAACTTGCTGGATCACTCATACTATGACCTCTGTATCTGTATGTTTTAATTTCTAGGAAAGTTGGACCGTCTCCTCTGCGAGCTCTTTCACAGGCTTCATATACGGCTTCATGAACTGTTTCACATTTCATTCCATCAACTTGAAAACTAGGCATGTCATATGCACTACCAATTTTATAGATATCTAATAAATTGGTAGTTCTTGCTACACTAGTTCCCATAGCGTACTCATTATTTTCACAAATAAATACCGCAGGTAATTTCCACAACATAGCCATATTGAATGCTTCGTGCAAAGCGCCTTGTCTAACTGCACCATCTCCAAAGAATGTAATGCTTACATTTTTTGTTCCATTGTATTGTTCTGCAAATGCCAAACCAGCACCCAATGGAATTTGAGCACCTACGATTCCATGACCTCCTACAAAATTGTGTTCTTTAGAGAACATGTGCATACTGCCACCTTTTCCTCCAGAACAACCTGTTGCTTTTCCGTACAATTCAGCCATTACAGCATCTGCGCTAACACCCAAAGCTAGCGCATGCCCGTGATCACGATATGCAGTAATAACTTTATCATCTTTATGCATCGCTGTTACCATGCCGGCAACAATTGCTTCCTGACCAATATATAAGTGACAGAAACCTTTTATTTTCTGCTGACCATAAAGCTGAGCTGCTTTTTCTTCGAAACGACGGATTAACATCATTTCTCTGTACCAACGTAGGTATTCGTTTTTACCAAATTTCATCTTTTTAGGAAATTATGCTGCGAAAATAATCAACTGTAGTGAAAGAAAATAGCAACCATTTGCCAAATTTTTGTGATATCAATGAATTCTGTCCTCAATATTCCGCACTTTGTCTTTTATCAAGCCAATTTCTCTTTGGATAATTCTCAATGTAGGTCCTAATTCATCTGTTTCAGTGGCCTTGGGTTCTTCAAATTTGGGATTGATATAATTTACGAATTTCCAAATTTCTAAAATACTTTCTGCTTTAACAGAATAGGGTTCGTACATCGGATTTGTACTACATAACAAAAAACTTCCGTCTTCTTCAATTCTATTGTAGAGCACTTTAAATACAATTCCATCATCTTGAGTAATAACAATGTAAGGATTTCCATTTTTTACATGGTTCCAATCCACCAAATATTCGCCAGTAACAAATGCACCATCTAATACCGGTGGCATACTATCGCCTGAAATTGGGAACGTTCTGTATTTCTTGTGCTTGGATAAAAATGGTAAATTAAATGCAGGTAAAGTTCTGATAAAATCTGGATCAGCATATCCTGTGGTATAACCAGCTTTTGCCTTTATTGGAACCAATTCTATGTTCTCCTCGTTATCCGTATTTACACTTGTAGTTAATACGCGAAGCCTTGTGCCACTTAAATCTAAGTCGAATCCTTTTTCTAATTGTGATAATTGAATTTCCGAAATATGACTTAAATCTACTTTGAGTAATTTGTCGATGTTCACTTGGTAATAATCAGAAATTCTTATCAGAATTTGAATACTCGGTTCAGCAACCCCATTTTCATAACTATTGTATGCAGAACGCGTAATGCTTAAGCTTTTAGAAACTTCTTCTTGGCTGCGTTTTCTACGTTTACGCAATAACTTTAAATTCTCTTTTAAGTACATTGTTAAATAATTTGACAGGATTTTGTTGGGTAAATTAACACAAAAAATCGCATATGTCAAAAAAATCGGTAGAAATTTGTTAAAAATGTAAGCAATTGGGTCATTTCTTTTCCGTTGAAATGGAAAGTGTGAATTATGTATTAACAACATCCTACTAAATCATTTTGAGAATTGCAGGGATTATTTTTTCTTTGCTCTTATGAATTACTGGTTAATCAAATCCGAACCGTTTAAATATAGTTGGAGCCAGTTTTTAAAAGACGAAGTTACTTTTTGGGATGGAGTTAGAAATTATCAAGCCCGAAATAACTTGAAAAACATGCAGTTAGGTGATCAATGTCTATTTTACCATTCTAATGAAGGTAAAGAAGTTGTTGGAGTAGCCGAAGTTATCAAAGAATTTTATCAAGATCCAACAACTTCAGAAGACGCTTGGGTTGTAGTAGATATTAAGCCGTTATTTGCAGTAAAATATCCGGTTTCTTTATCTACCATGAAAAATCATCCGGAACTTCAGTCCATCGGGTTAATCAAACAACCTAGGTTGTCTGTAATCGCCATAACAGAATCAGAATTTCGAACCATCATTAATTTATCGAATGAGCCAGCCTAAATTATTGCTAAACTCCAAGCAAATCAATCTTATTATTAATAGGTTAGCTTTGCAATTGGTTGAAAATCATGGAGATTTTAGCCAAACGGCAATTGTAGGATTGCAACCCAGAGGTGTGCATTTTGCAAAGAAAATTGTAGATAGAATCGCCCAAATATCACCAAGCGCTACAGTTAGATACGGAGAATTAGATCATACTTTTTTTAGAGACGATATAGGAAGAGGTGAAATCCATATTCCAAAACCAAGTAATATGCCTTTTTCTACTGAGAAATTAAGAATTGTACTCATCGATGATGTGCTATATACCGGTAGAAGTGTGCGGGCATCTATCGATGCATTAATGTCGTTTGGTAGACCTGCACAAATTGAATTACTGGTTTTAATTAATCGCAGATATCAACGTGAATTGCCGATAGAGCCAACATATATAGGCACTAGCATTGATTCAAGAAATACAGAAGAATATGTAAAGGTTGATTGGACAAATCAACAAGAACATGTGTTATTGTTAAGCAATAAGTAATGAGCAACGTTAAATTTAATCATCTATTGGGTATAAAAGGATTATCAGAATCCCATATCCAAACCATTTTTGAAACTGCAGATACGTTTAAAGGATTGCTCAACAGTCCGGTTAAAAAAACACCCGCTTTAAGAGATATAACCATCGCTAATTTGTTTTTTGAAAATTCAACCCGTACAAGAGTATCATTTGAATTGGCTGAAAAAAGATTGGGTGCAGATATCGTAAACTTTTCATCTTCCTCTTCTTCCGTAAAAAAAGGAGAAACCTTAATTGATACTGTAAATAATATTTTGAGCATGAAGGTGGATATGATCGTGATGCGTCATCCTGCGCCAGGAGCTTGTAAATTTTTAGCTAAACATGTTGATGCTCAAATTGTTAATGCTGGAGATGGAACCCATGAACATCCAACGCAAGCTTTGTTAGACGCTTATTCGATTAGGGAGCGTATGGGCGATGTAGCAGGGAAAAAGGTGGTGATTGTTGGAGATATTTTACATTCTCGGGTAGCCTTGAGTAATATTTATGCTTTACAATTGTTGGGTGCTGAGGTAATGGTTTGTGGTCCTGTAACTTTAATTCCAAAAAATATTCAATCTTTGGGGGTTAAGGTTTCAAATAACCTTATGGAAGCACTAAATTGGTGTGATGTTGCAAATATGTTGCGCATTCAATTAGAACGACAAGATCAGCGATATTTTCCATCTCTAAAAGAATATTCCAATTTGTATGGATTAACGATGGATAAATTAAATATGTTGAATAAGGAAATTTGTATCATGCACCCAGGTCCAATCAACCGTGGTGTAGAAATTTCATCAGATATTGCAGATTCTAGCCATTCCATTATCCTTCAACAAGTTGAAAATGGTGTGGCGGTTAGAATGGCAGTGTTATTTTTGTTAGCTCAAGGAAATAAAATAAATTAATGAATCCAATTTTGGTTAAAAATACCCGGGGTGGTGTGGTAGAGAGTTTTCATAGAGGCTCAATATGCGTAGTAGATGAATCGGGCAAGGTAATTTGGAGTTTGGGCGATGTGAATCAAGTTTCATTTCCTAGATCGGCTTTGAAATTATTCCAACATTTGCCATTATTGGTTTCTGGTGCATTTGATGCTTATGGTTTTACAGAAAAGGATTTGGCATTAATGTGTGGTTCTCATAATGGAGAAATACAACATACTACACAAGTTCAATCTATGTTAAATACATTGAAACTTGAAATTCTCAATCTAAAGTGTGGCGCTCAACCACCTACACTAAAATCAGATTTTGTTCATTTAATCAAAAGCAATCAAGAACCTTCAGCTATTCATAATAATTGTTCTGGTAAACATTCTGGATTTTTAGCATACTGTCAATATAATCAATTACCATTGGATTCATATTTGGATGAATCACATCCATTGCATCAAGCAATTAAAAAAGTTACAGCTCAGTTTTATGAAATAGATGAAAAGAATTTGATAGTGGGTGTAGATGGATGCTCTGCTCCAATTTTTGGAATGCCATTATATAATCAAGCCCTTGCTTACAAGAACTTGGCTGCATCAGAAAAATTTGGCTCTAAAAAATTAACAGAATCATGTGAGAGAATTTTATCTGCAATCGCCCGGAATCCAGAAATGATTGCAGGCACAAAGCGTTATTGTACAGATTTGATTCGTGTTACTAAAGGCAGGATTATTGGTAAAACAGGTGCTGATGGCGTTTATTCATTGTGCATTCCAGAGAAAAAATGGGGCATTGGTATAAAAGTAGATGATGGGAAAATGGGACCACAATATCAAATTGCCCATGAATTATTACAAGAATTGAAATTGATTACACATGATGAGGCAGAGGAATTGGAAGCTTATGGGAATGTTAAAGTGAAAAATTATGCCGGTAATGAGATTGGTGATTCATTATGTGTTGATTTGAATTGTAACATTTAAAATGGCGGTATTTATTGTTGAAAGTAAAATACCTGTAATGGGTATTCAAATGGCCCGATTGATTCCTTCTCAGCGGGATTATATTGAAGATATGTTTCAAAAAGGTTTCATTTTAATGTATGCCGTTTCGGAAAATTTAGATAAATGGTGGTGCACAGTTGAAGCAGAATCAGAAGATCAAGTATGGGAGTTTCTAAATGCAATGCCAATAATTGAGTATTTGGAGCCACAAATTCATTGCCTGATGTTTTATAATTCTGCAGATCAAATGATTCCACCAATTTCGCTAAACTAAAAATGTAGATGAATGCTAGGATAAATACTTTATCTAACTGCAAACTATGACAATCGATTTCCTGTCTCTTTGAATTAACTTGCACCTTATTTATTTCACATGAATACCCTTAAAATAGGCTTTTCTATCATTTTGTTTGTTGGATTTACCCGTGTGGGTCAATCTCAAATCAGGAGTTATCCTGCTAATTCTTTGCAAGAATCCTATATGATGTTAGCCAACGTTCATGGCATTGATGGCAATCGATATTATCCCCAAAATCCTGAAGAAATGAAAAAAGCTTGGGGATTACGAACGCATGATACCGCTGAAAATGTTATTGATATTTTGCTGAATTACAATAGGGTAAAATACGCCAAAGACTATTTTCAAAATGCACATCCAGAACTATCAGGTGTGATTCCATTAACGCCAAGGTTGTTACGGTGGACAAAAAGAATTGGTGAGAAGAGTTTATTTAAATATCCCAGTGAGTTCTATTCCTGGCATGATTCGCAAAATCCCAAAACCACTTATTTTGTTTTGAATCCCATTGTGAATACTGAATTCGGGCCCCAAAGTTCGATATCCCAGGGTTTCATGACAAACGCAAAAGGTATTGAGTTTTTCGGGCGATTCAATAAAAATGTATCTTTCACAACCCAAGCGCTTGAAGGGGTTTCGTATTTAAAAGGTTATGATTTAAATTATCGTAGATCATTTGGGTTTGTTCCTGGTGTGGCATTAGCTGTGAGAAAAATAGATACGGCTGATATGTTTAAAGCAAGGGCATCAATTTATATTAATTTGATGGGAAATGAATCGGGTACTAGGAAAATACAGTTGGCATTTGGAAACGATAATAATTTTATTGGATATGGTTATAGAAGTTTGATTTTGAGCAACTTTTCACCTGCAACTACCTATTTAAAGTTAATTTATAAATTGGGTCCATTCCGTTACCAGAATTTATTTCAACAAATGGAAGCCTATAGTGTTGTGAAAAAACAAGTAGTTCTAGAAAGAAAATACTTAGCATTACATAGAGCAACTTTGGATATTGCAAAACCTGGAAATCCTTCAAAGAAAGATTGGTTAGAAATAGGTGTTACAGAAACAATTTTGCAAGGCAGAACTAATGGACAATTAGATTTGAATTATTTAAATCCCATCATTTTTTATCGTTCTATTGAAAGAGATTTAGGATCACCTGATAATGTTATGATTTCTTTAGATGCTAAACTTAAATTAAAAAAAGGATTTTTGTACAGTCAGTTGTTGTTAGATGAATTCAGGTATCACGATTTAATAAGGGGAAATTCGCGATATAATAAGTTTGGAGTCCAATTTGGAGGATATTGTAAACTGTTAGATAATAAAAGATTCGGAAGTTTAGTGATTAATGGTGAGTATAATAAAGTTAGGCCATATACTTATTCCCATTATTCTAGATTTTCAAATGCTGCTAACTATAACCAAAGTATCACACATCCGTTGGAATCCAATTTTAGAGAAGGCATTTTTCAATTGAAATTCAAACCTAGCTTTGTAAAAGGTTTATTGTTCACAAGCACCAATATGTTGGCAAAAAAAGGATTTGATTTTACAGGCGACTCTACAAATTATGGAGCGAATTTGAGACTCAATTACAGTAAAAATTCGCCCGATCCAAGCTTCGCCACCATGTTTCAAGGCGATGTTGGAA